>JAYVSG010000176.1:0-10817 GCA_043775535.1 Candidatus Omnitrophota bacterium | reverse complement strand
AGAAAAAGCGCCTGTCCTTCAGCGGTTCCGTCAAAGAAGCAACACAGAAGGCCGATGTCATTTTCCTGGCCGTGCCCACGCCGTCCAAGCCTAATGGGGATGCGGACCTGACCTATATCGAGAATGTGGCACGCGAGATCGCGAAAAGCATGAATTCCTACAAGCTCATCGTCGAGAAATCGACCGTGCCGGTGGAAACAGGCAAGAAGATCCGGCGCACCATCCAGCTCAATCTTCCTAAGAAATACAAGAAGGGGAACAAGGTCCTGTTGGATTTTGACGTGGCTTCCAACCCGGAATTCCTGAAAGAAGGTTCGGCGGTCCATGATTTCATGAACCCTGACCGCGTGGTCCTGGGGGTCGAGTCCAAGAAGGCTGAGCAGATATTGCGGGAGATCTATAAGCCGCTCAAGACCAAGATCCTGGTGACCAACACTGCTTCCGCCGAAATGATCAAGCACGCGTCCAATTCTTTCCTCGCGACAAAAATATCCTTCATCAACTCTATCGCCCAGGTCTGTGACCGGGTGGGTGCGGATGTCCTGAAGGTCGCCGAAGGCATGGGCCTGGACAAGCGCATCGGGCGCCAATTCCTCGACGCCGGTATCGGTTACGGGGGCAGCTGTTTCCCCAAGGATGTGGACGCCTTCATCCGTTTGAGCGAGAAGAGCGGGTATGATTTCCACCTCCTTAAGGAAGTGCGCAAGATCAATGACGAACAGCGCCGCTGGTTCATCCGCCTCATCGAAGAAAAATTGTGGAACATCAAGGACAAGACCATCGGGGTGCTTGGACTGGCGTTCAAACCCAACACCGATGACATCCGCAATGCCGCGGCGATGGAGATCATCCAGCACCTGCAGGCCGAGGGGGCGACGATCAAGGCCTATGATCCAAAGGCCATGGACGGCGCCCGCAAGGTACTTAAAGGTGTGCGGTTTTGCGCCGATGCTTACGAGACCGCCGAGGATTGTGACTGCCTTTTATTATTAACGGAATGGAAAGAATTCAAGGACATCAACTTCGTGCAGGTGCGCGACAGCATGCGCCAGCCGGTGGTCTTTGACGGCCGCAATTTTTTCGACGGCGAAACGCTGGACGATATGGGCTTTGATTATTTTGGGGTCGGGCGGGGCAAGGTATAACAACAGCATTTAATAGAGAAAGGCAGGACAATGGGTTTACAACAGAAGATCACATCACACAAGGCAACGGTCGCGGTGATCGGCATGGGATATGTAGGCCTGCCGCTGGCGGTCAGTTTTGCCCAAAAGGGGTTCCACGTCGTCGGCATCGATACCAACCAGGGACGGGTGGACCGCATCCGGGAATTGAAGAGCTATATTGCCGACGTGACCAATAAAGAGATCAGCGTGGTCATCAAGAACGGTTGTTTCGAGGTTTCGGTCGATTTCAGTCTGCTGGCCGTCGCGGATGTCATTATCATCTGCGTGCCCACGCCGCTCAAGCGCAAATACACGCCCGATGTCTCCTACATCGTCAGCGCCATCAAGAGCATCGCCCAGTACATCAAGAAGGACACCCTGGTCATCCTGGAAAGCACCACCTATCCGGGCACGACGGAAGAATTGATCAAGCCGGAGCTTGAGAAGAGCGGCTTGAAGGCTGGCAAGGATTTCTATGTCGCGTTCTCACCGGAACGCATCGACCCGGGCAACAAGCAGTTCAAGGTCACGGGCATCCCCAAGGTCGTCGGCGGGCATACCCCGAAGTGCACGGAATTGGCGGCGCTCCTATACAGCCAGGTGATCAAGCACGTGCACCAGGTGTCGTCCACCAAGGCGGCTGAAATGACAAAGCTCCTGGAGAATTCTTTCCGCATCGTCAACATCGGTTGGATCAATGAGATCGCCATGACCTGCCATAAGCTCGGCATTAATGTCTGGGAGGTCATCGACGCGGCCAATACCAAGCCGTTCGGTTTCATGCCGTTCTATCCGGGCCTTGGCGTCGGTGGTCACTGCATCCCTGAGGACCCTCTGTACCTGTATTGGAAGGCCAAGCGTTACGGCTTTAATTCCAAATTCATCAAGCTGGCTGCGGACACCAATTCGCATATGCCTAGCTACGTGGTGCATCGTTTGGAAGCTTCGTTGAAGAAATCGCTCAAGAACGCCAAGGTGCTGGTCTTGGGCGTCACCTATAAGAAGGACGTCAAGGACCTGCGCAAGGCCCCGGCCATCCGTTTGGTCGAGCTCTTGAAGGAACGCAGCCACGTCGATTATTATGATCCCATGGTCCCGTACATGAAATTGGGTGGCTTGGACATCAAGAGCGTCAAGCTCGATGCCGCGACCATCAAGAAATATGATTGCGTCGTTGTCGCGGTGGACCACACGGCGGTCGACTACGCCCTGGTGCGCCGGAATGCGAAGAAGATCTTCGACACCAAGAACATCTACAAGGGTGTTAAAGACGCGAAGATAGAGCTCCTATGAAAAAGACGGTCTTGATCACCGGCGGTGCCGGTTTTCTGGGGAGCCACTTATGTGACTGGTTCATCACCCGCGGGTTCAAGGTGGTGGCGGTCGACAATCTGCTCACCGGTTCCAGGAAGAACATTGCGCATCTGGCGAAGAACAAGGATTTCAAGTTCATCCGCCACGACATCATAAAGCCCTTGAAGGTCGCCGGGCAGGTGCATTATGTCCTTCATTTTGCCTCGCCCGCGTCGCCGGTGGATTATTTGAACCATCCCATCGCGACCATGCAGGTGGGGTCGATGGGTACGCAAAATGCCTTGGAGATCGCCCGCACCAAGAAGGCGGTGTTCCTGGTGGCATCGACGTCGGAAGTCTACGGCGATCCGCTGGTGCACCCGCAAAAGGAAAGCTACTGGGGCAATGTCAATCCTAACGGCCCGCGCAGTGTCTACGATGAGGCCAAGCGTTACGCTGAGGCCATCACGCTCGCCTATCACCGGGTGCACAAGGTGGATGTAAAGGTGTTACGCATCTTCAATACCTATGGCCCGCGCATGCAGCTCAAGGACGGGCGTGTGGTGCCCAATTTCATCGACCAGATCTTAAGCGGGAAGCCCTTGAGCATCTACGGCAGCGGCAAACAGACACGTTCGTTCTGTTACGTGTCCGACTTGGTCGACGGTATTACCCGGCTGCTGTTCTCGAAATTGACGGGTCCGGTCAATATCGGCAATCCGCGTGAATTTACCATCATGGAATTCGCTGAGCTCATCCGCAAGTTCTACGATCCAAAAGCCAAGATCATTTTCAAAGAATTGCCGACGGACGATCCGCAGCAGAGAAAGCCGGACATCACCCTAGCCCGTAAAGAATTGGGATGGGAGCCTAAGATCCCGTTGGAAGAAGGGATAAAAACGACAATGGAATGGTTTCGGGAGAACAGATAATGTTGACTAAAGCAGAGATCGTTGCATTTGAAGAAGAGATCGCAGGCATCTTTGCGACGGGCGTCATCCGTGCTCCGGTGCATTTGCGTTCAGGCCGTGAGGATGCGCTCATCAATATTTTCAAGGAGCATAATATCGGCGACGATGATTATGTCTTCGGCTTCTGGGATTCCCATGAGCTGGCGCTCTTGAAGGGCGTGCCGCGCGAAGAGGTGAAGGACGCGATCCTAAGGGGCCGGAGCATCGCCCTGTCCTTCCCCAAACAGAAGGTCCTGTGTTCTGGGATCGTCGGTTCCCTGATGGGCACTGCCGCCGGTGTCGCCTGGTCGCTCAAGAACCAGGGGAAAAAAGGACGGGCCTTCCTGTTTTGCGGGGACATGTCCGCCGAGACCGGGATTTTTCACGAAGCGGTCAAGTATGTGCACAATTTTGACCTGCCGGCCAAATTCATTGTCGGCGACAACGGCGTGTCCGTCATGACCAACACCCGCGAGACCTGGGGTGCGGCCGAACCGTGGTTCGCAGGCACCAAATATGAGAAGCACATCATTTATTTTAAATACACCAACGGCTATCCTCATTCCGGCCTTGGCAAATTGATCAAGTTCTAATTATGTCATTCCCGCGAAAGCGGGAATCCATCAAGGATGATTATGGAAACCCAGACCCAATTAAAGTATTTCGATGAATTGAAGCGGACGATGGAATGGCTGGCCACCCAGCCCAAGGTGCAGTTCGTTGGACAGACCGTTGCAGGCCCTGGGACATTCATGTTCCAGACTTTGCGCGACTGCCCCAAGGAACGGGCGCTCGAAATGCCCATCAACGAAAGTTTCCAGATGCAGTTCACCATCGGCATGGCCCTGGCTGGGTATATCCCGGTGTCGGTCTACCCGCGCCAGAATTTCCTGTTGTTGGCAACGGGGGACATGGCCAATATGCTCGATAAATTGCCCGAGGTCACCGAAGGCAAGTGGCCGGTCAAGGTCATCATCCGTGTGGCCACAGGCCCGGATTTTCCCGTGCATCCTGGGCACCAGCACATCGGCAATTATGCCGAGGCCCTGCGCCGGATGTTCACGGCCATCGACGTGGTCGAGCTGGACACCGCGGAATCCATCTTCCCGGCCTATAAGCAGGCCTTGGAACGCACCGACGGAAAATCCACGCTCATCATCGAGCACGGCAATTATTACAATGAAGAATGTTATGCCAAGGGCATGAAGATGAGCCAGTAGGCTCAACAACAAATTCAGTTCAATCCTTAGAGAAAGGCAGATATGAAGATCTTGGTAACAGGCGCAGCGGGGTATATCGGTTCGGTCTTGACCCCTATATTATTGGAGGCAGGGCACGAGGTGGTTGCCATGGACAATTTCATGTACAACCAGACGTCCTTGCTGGACGTGTGCCACAACCCTAAGCTTTCCATTGTCCGCGGCGATGTGCGGGACATGAAATTGATGGCCCGGCTCATGAAGGACGCGGATGCGATCATCCCCCTTGCCTGTTTGACGGGCGCGCCCTTGTGCGCCAAGGAACCCCAGGCAGCCCAGGCCATCCTGTTGGACGCCATCGTCGAGATGATCAAGATCAAATCCAAGTCCCAGATGGTCATCTTCCCGACGACCAACAGCGGTTACGGCATCGGTGAGAAGGGCAAGCATTGCACCGAGGAAACACCACTGCGCCCGATCTCCCTGTACGGCAGGCTCAAGAGCGATGCGGAGAAGGCCGTGTTGGATGACGGCGGCATCACCTGGCGCCTGGCAACGGCCTTTGGTGTTGCCCCGCGCATGCGCCTCGACCTTTTGGTCAACGATTTCGTGTACCGCGCGGTGTATGACAGGTTCGTGGTGCTCTTTGAAGCCCATTTCAACCGCAATTACATCCATGTGCGCGACATTTCCAAGGCCTTTGTGCACGGGCTCAATAATTTTGACAAGATGAAAGGCCAAACCTATAATGTGGGCCTCAGCGACGCGAACTTGACCAAATTACAGCTGTGCCAGGAGATCAAGAAACAGGTCCCTGATTTCTATTTTATCGAAGCGACCATCGGCGAAGACCCGGACAAGCGCGATTACATCGTCAGCAACGCCAAGATCGAGAAGACCGGATACAAGCCGGATGTCAGCCTGACCGCGGGGATCACGGAACTCATCAAGGCTTACCAGGTTATCAAACGCAACCAATACGCTAATATCTAAGGACACCATGCCGCAATTGGACATTCTTTTCATCCACCCTAACGCTTCCAAGAAGATCTATCAGGACCTGGCTAAGGATTATTCCGCCATTGAACCGCCGATCTGGGCGGGGATGCTGGCCAACCATTGCCGTATCAAGGGGTTTTCCGTCAATATCCTCGATGCCGAGGCCTTGCACCTGACCGATGACGAAGCTGCCCGTCGGGCAGCGGAGGCTGGGGCGCGTGTGGTGTGTTTTGTCGTCTACGGGCAGCAACCTTCGGCATCTTCCCAGAACATGGGCGGCGCACTCGCGGTGGCTGACCTTATCAAAGCCTCAGGAACGGCAAGCAAGATCGCCTTTGTCGGCGGCCATATCTCCGCGTTATCGCGTGAAGTGCTGGAGCGCCACCAAAGCATTGATTTCGTCTGCCAGAATGAAGGCGTGTATACCATTTCCGGGTTGCTCGCGACAGACCTTAAGAGCGGGCTGGATAAGGTGCTGGGGCTTGGGTACCGTGAAGCCGGGCAGGTCCGTTTGAATCCGCCGTCGCCCATTGTGGCCAAGGCTGATCTGCCGCGCGATCTTCCGGGGGTAGCCTGGGACCTTTTGCCCATGGACAATTACCGCACCGCGCTGTGGCATTCCTATCCCAACGGTTCGAAACGCCAGCCTTTTGCGGCGATCTACACCAGCTTGGGCTGTCCCATGAAATGCTCCTTCTGCATGATCAATATCATCAACCGCCAGGAAAATGAATTCTCCGACGGGTCTGCCGTGTTCCGTTATTGGGAGCCCGAGCATATCATCAAGGATTTCGATTATTTTGCGGCCAAGGGCATCACCAATATCAAGATCGCCGATGAGCTTTTTGTGCTTCGGGCCGACCATTTCTTGAAATTGTGCCAGATGATCATCGACCGCGGTTACAAATTCAATATCTGGTGCTATTCCCGCGTCGACACGGTCAAGGACCAGTATTTGGAGACCTTGAAGAAGGCAGGGGTCAACTGGCTGGCACTGGGGATTGAGAGCGGCAACGCCCGCGTGCGCAAGGACGTCACCAAGGGCAAGTTCGAAGGCGAGGACATCAGGAGCATCGTCGGTAAGATCCGTGCCCACGGCATCAATGTCATCGGCAATTACATCTTCGGTCTGCCGGAAGATGACCTGGAGAGCATGCAGATGACGCTCGACCTGGCCATGGAGATGAACACCGAAGAGGCTAATTTCTATTCCGCCATGGCCTATCCGGGAAGCCCCTTGTACGGCATCGCCAAGAAAGAAGGCTGGCAGCTGCCCGTGACCTACGATGGCTTCTCCCAGCATTCCTATACTTGTCAGCCGCTGCCGACCAAGCATTTGACCGCGGCGCAAGTCCTGGCGTTCCGTGACGAAGCGTGGATGAAATACCACACCAATCCTAAATTCCTTGAACTGCTCAAGGAGAAATTCGGCCAGGTGGCCGTCGATGAAACCCTCAAATCAACACAGATCAAGCTCAAGCGCAAGATACTGGAAGACCCAGCTGACTTGATGTCAGCTGAGAGGGGAAAGAACAAATGATCATTTCGCGCACACCCTTCCGCATGTCCTTTTTCGGCGGAGGCACCGACTACAACGGATGGTTCAATGAGAATGGGGGCGCGGTTCTGGCCACCACCTTTGACAAATATTGTTATATCAGCTGCCGCTATTTGCCGCAGTTCTTCGAACATAAGTCGCGCATCATCTATTCCAAGATGGAGCACGTCAACGGCATCGATGATATCGACCACCCGTCTGTGCGTGAGGTCCTGCGCTACTTGAAGATCAATGACGGGATCGAGATCCATCACGACGGTGACCTTCCGGCCCGCACGGGTCTGGGGTCGAGTTCCTCGTTCACCGTCGGTCTTTTGAACGCCCTGTACGCGCTCAAGGGCAAGATCGTCAGCAAGGAGACCCTGGCCCATGAAGCGATCCATGTTGAACAGGACATGATCAAGGAGAATGTCGGCTGCCAGGACCAGATGCTGGCGGCCTACGGGGGTTTCAATTATATTGAATTCGGTGGTCCGCATCACCTGCGCGTCCAGCCCATAACCCTTCCGGCGGAGAGATTGAATTCCCTGCAAGACCATTTGATGCTGTTCTTCACTGGTTTTTCCCGCATGGCCTCACAGATCGCCGATGCCCAGATCAAGAACATCCCTAACAAGAAGCCCGAGCTCAAGCGCATGCATGAAATGGTGCATGAGGCCATGGATGTGTTGAACGGCAATGACCTGTTGAAATTCGGTAAATTGCTCGACGAAAGCTGGCAGCTCAAGCGCACGCTTTCCGAGAAAGTCTCAACCAGCCATATTGACGATATGTACAATGCGGCAACCAAGGCCGGGGCCATCGGCGGTAAATTGCTGGGTGCGGGCGGCGGCGGGTTCGTGCTCCTGTTCGTGGAACCGCACAAACAGCCAAAGGTCCGTGAGGCATTGAAGGACATGCTGGAAGTGCCCATCAGGTTCGAGAATCTTGGAAGCCAGATCATCTTCTACCAACCCAATACAGGTATTGTTAAATGAGCGTATTTCCCGATGTTGTGATCCTGGCCGGCGGCCTGGGCAAGCGTTTGAAGGATGTCACCGGCGGCGGACAGAAGGTCCTGGTCAAGATCGACGGTAAGCCTTTCATTGAGATCCTTATTGATTATATAGCGGCCCAGGGAGGCCGGAGATTCATCCTCTGCACCGGCCACGGCGCGGAAGATGTGGAGAAATATTTCAAGGCCAGCCGTCCGGACCTGAATGTCATCTTTTCCGTTGAGCATGAACCTTTGGGCACCGGCGGCGCCATCAAGCAGGGCGCAGGGCTGGTCCAGACGGACAGCTTCCTGGCCATGAACGGCGACTGTTTTTGTGTTATTGATTACAATGCCCTGATCGCGGCACACCAGAAGGAAAAGGCCAAGGCCACCATCGCCGTCACCATGATGCCCGATGCCCGTGATTACGGCACCATCGAGATCGATGAGAAGGGGCGCATCAAGGCCTTTAAAGAGAAGATCCCGGTCGAACGTTCCGCGCTCATCAATACCGGCACCTATTGCCTGGAGCGCCATGTTTTTGATCTGGTCCCTACGGCCAATAAATTCTCCATCGAGAACGATTTTTTCCCCAAGCTCGTGGACCAGGGCTTTTACAGTTTTGAAGTGGGCAATCAATTCATCGATATCGGCACCCCGGAGCGTTATGCCTGGGCACAACAACACCTTTCAGGATTAAGGAGCAAGTAATGGGCGATTTCAATAGATCCGCGGCCATTGCCGACGGGCAGGAAGCGAAGAAGGCAGGATACAAGGTCCCATTCGGAACGGTGTCGATCACAGAGAAGGCCAAGCACCTGATCAATGATGCCATCGCCCGCCAGTGGTTGACCAAGGGGCGTTTCGTTAAGGAATTCGAGGAAAAGTTCGCAGCCATTTTCGGGGTCAAATACGGCATCGCGGTTTCTTCCGGGACCGATGCCGATGCCATCGCCTGCGCGGTGCTTTATGATTTCGGCGCCGAGCGCGGGGACGAGATCATCATCCCTGCCCTGACCTTTGTGGCCACGGGCAACTCAGTCCTTCAGGCAGGTTTTAAACCTGTGTTCGTCGATGTCAAACGTGATACCCTGAATATCGATCCGGACAAGATCGAGGCGGCCATCACCAAGCGCACACGGGCCATCATGCCCGTACATTTGATGGGCAAGCCTGCGGACATGGACAGGATCATGGCCATTGCCAAGAAGCATAAATTGTATGTGATCGAAGATGCGGCAGAAGCGCATGGGGCGGAATACAAGGGCCAGAAGATCGGCGCCATCGGCGACATGGCTTGTTTCTCCCTATATGCCGCGCACATCGTCACCACCATCGAGGGCGGCATCATCATCACCAACAACGAGCAGATGGCACAGGCCGCATCCAGCCTGCGCAATCACGGCATCGACGGTAAGTTCCGTTTTAAGCGCATTGGTTTCTCTTCCAAGATGAATGAGATCGAGGCGGCGGTCGGCTTGGGGAATCTTGACATCTTCCATGATATCTTGGGCAAGCGTCGCCGGAACATCCTGTATCTGATCGAGAAGTTCAAGAAATTCGAACCCTATTTCATTTATGTCAAGGAAGACGCCGGCGAGAAGCTTGGGCCCCATGCCTTTTCCATGATCGTGCGCCCGGGCATGAAATTCACCAAGGACGAGTTCGTGACCTATCTTGAGAAAGAGGGGGTGGATTCCCGCAACCTGTTCTATTCGATCCCGACCCAAACCCCCAGCTATGAATTCATGGGCCACAAGTTGGGGGATTTCCCGGAGACCGAGTTCTGTTCAGACCACGGCACCCATATCGGATGCCACCAGGACATCGAGTTGACCCAGATGGACCATGTCATCACGACGGTCGGCAATTTCCTTAAAAGCAAAGGGTACAACGTTCAATAATGCGCATTGCGATCAACTGCCGCTGCACCCACAAGCCACGGCACACCGGCATCGGGCGCAATACCCTCAATTTGCTTGATTGCCTGGGACGTATCGACCAGGAAAATGAATATTTATTATATTGCCCCAAACGTCTTCTTGATCTTAGGCCGTTCCCGCGGTTCGTGTTCTCGAATTTCAAAATGAAATACGACCTGAGGAACAAGGGGGCGACGGCCATCCTGCCGCCGCATGATGTCTATCACATCCCAAGCACCGGCTATGTACCCGACCATACGGCCCCGGTCATTGTCACCGTGCACGACATGATCTACAAGACCTATCCGCAGAGCCATAACACCGAGACCATTTACGAGACCGAACGCCAGATGCAGGATGTGGTCAATAAGGCGGCAAAGATCATATGCACGTCGGAGAATACCCGCAGGGACCTGCACCGTTTTTTTGACCTGCCGCCGGAGCGCAGCGCCGTCGTCTATAATGGGGTCGACCACAGCACTTTCTTCCAACTGTCTGAGGACATGAAGAAAGAAGCCGCCCGTGTGCTTAAACAAAAAGGGATCACCAAACCATATATCCTTTTTGTCGGCACCATTGAGCCGCGCAAGAACCTGCTCAATGTGCTCAGGGCCATGGCGGTCTTGAAGGCGAATGGGCAGTTCACCGGCCAGTTGGTCGTCGTCGGCAGCAGCGGATGGATGACGGAAGAGGTGAAGCCCCTGGTCAAAAGTCTGGGGCTTGACGACGATGTGCTGTTCATGGGCTATGTCAC
>JAYVSG010000175.1:0-4144 GCA_043775535.1 Candidatus Omnitrophota bacterium | reverse complement strand
CTCTTCCTTGGTCAATTGAAACATAAAATCTTCAGGAAAACGATCTATATTCCTGCGAACTTGGCGGGTCAAATTCTTTGTCAAAACTCCATAAAGTTCAGCCAAATCAGAATCAAACATGACTTTATGTCCCCGAATCAAATAAATCTTATTCTGAATAATTGCCACGAATGCAGCTTGTTCTGAGGACTTCACTGCTAATTTTCTCATGGAGCTTCTCCTTAGACTAACGTTAATACTTAAGAAGCGGCATGAGTTTGCGGCGAGGGAGGCTTCTGTGGGTTATCCGTTACTGCTGTGCTTAAATGGCGCTGGCGCCTTGTTCTCCGGTGCGGATCTTGTAGATATTCTCTAGGTCCAGGATGGCGATCTTGCCGTCCCCGGTGGTGCCGGTCTTGCCCGTCTTGCAGATCATTTCCACAATATGGTCCACCTGGAATTCATCGCAATAGATCTCGATCTTGACCTTGGGCTTGAGGCCGTTCCTGTGGTGGCCGAAGCCCTGGGCATCGCTTACGGTCATGCCGCCAATGCCGGACTTCTCCAACACCTTATAAATATCCTGGAACTTGTCCTTACGGACGATGGCTTCGATCTTCTTCATTAATACACCGGATCTATGTAGGTATACTCTTCACCTTTGTAATTGCGCACCACGGTCTTGCCGTCCTTCATGGAAACGACATAATTGGGCGAAACCGGGATCTTGCCGCCGCCGCCCGGACCGTCAATGACATAGGTCGGTACGGCGTAGCCGGTGGTATGGCCGCGCAAATGCTCGATGATGTTGGTGCCCGTCGCCACCGTGGTCCGAAAATGCTTGGAACCGACGATCGGGTCGCACTGGTAGATATAGTAGGGACGCACGCGGATCTTCAGGAGCTCATGGAACAATTTCTTCATGGTCTCCGGGTTATCATTGACGCCGCGCAGGAGCACGGTCTGGCTGCCCATGGGGATGCCGGAATCCGCGATCATATTGCAGGCATGCTTGACCCGCGGGGTGACTTCCCTCGGATGGTTGAAATGCACGCTCATCCAGATCGGGGAATACTTCTTGAACATGGCGAGCAATTCCGGCGTCACGCGCTGGGGCATGGTCACCGGAATACGGGTGCCGATGCGCACGAACTCAACGTGTGGGATGGCCTTCAACGACGAGATCAAAAATTCAAGCGTCCGGTCGGCCAGGGTCAGAGGATCACCGCCGGAGATCAGGACATCGCGGATCTCCTTGTGCTCACGGATATACTGGAGCGCTGGTTCATAGGTCGACAAATTAAGGGTATGGTTGCCATCCCCCACCATGCGCGAACGCGTGCAGTAACGGCAATACATGGCACACATCTCATTGACCAGGAACAAGACACGGTCCGGGTAACGGTGCACCAAGCCCTTAACGGCAGAGGAACCCTCTTCCCCGCAGGGATCGAGCAATTCTTCTTGGGCCGTCTCGAATTCCTGAGCCTGCGGCACGGTCTGCAAACGGATCGGACAGGCCGGGTTGTTTGGATCGATCAGGGCGGCCCAATAGGGCGGAATGGACATGGTGAGCTTGTCACCGGCGCCCTTGATGCCGCGGATCTCATTGTCGGTCAACTTGAATATTTTTTCAGCCTGTTCGAGGGTGCGGATGCGGTTGCGCAGCTGCCAGCGCCAATCTTCCCAGTCGGCAGCCGTAGCACCGGGGAAAATACGGATCACCCGCTCTTCATCAGGGGACAAAGGGATGTTGGGGCGTCCGGTAACGGAGACATCTTCCGGCTTGGCGGCGGTGACGGGGTTCATTTTATCTCTGCTTCCTCCAGCTGACCGGTGCGTTTCAGCGCCTCGTCCAGGATCTTGTTGATGATCTGGTTATACGACATGCCGACCACTTGACCGAACAAACAAAAGACATCGTCCGGGCTCAAATTAGGCAGCGGATTGATCTCGAGAACATACGGGCTGCCCTTCTCATCCACGCGGAAATCCACGCGCCCGAAATCCCGGCAATCAACGCTCTTATAGGCGCGCACCGCCAGCAATTGCAATTTCTTGGCCAATTTCTCATCGATCCTGGCCGGACAGATATGTTCGACCAGCTTCTCTGCGACATGCTGGTAGGAATAAAAACCATTGCCCAGGGCGGTCTTGCCGCCAATGGCGTATTGCACCACCGGCATGGCGACCGGAGGATTGTTACCGATGACACCGACGGTGAATTCCGTGCCCTTGATGAATTCCTCGACCAGGGCCGGCTGCTTGTAATTCAAATTGATGTGTTCGACCTGTTCCTTCAACTGGGTGAAATTGTCCACGCGCGACTTGGCCGTGATGCCCTTGGACGTCCCCTCATGCAAGGTCTTCACGAACAGCGGGAAACCGATGGTATTGAGCGCATGCACATCATCTTGCATCGTCGCCTTGAAATAGCGCGCGGTCGGCACCTTATCGGCGATGAAACACTTTTTGGCCATGACCTTGTCGAGCGTAACACCCAGGGTCAATGCGTCCGCGCCGCAGAACGGGATGCGGTAAAGGTCCAAAATGGCCGGCACCTGGCTTTCGCGGTTGCGTCCGTGGAGGCCTTCCGAAATATTAAAGACGATGTCCACCCCAAGATCAGGCAGGGCCTTTAAAAGGTTCTGGGCGTTGCCGATCAACTTGACGGTGTGGCCTGCCTCTTCAAAAGCCGCCTTCAGGCATTCAACGGTGCGTGCACCGTCGAGCTCGGCAGAGGCGTCCACAGGATCATCCGCAGATGCCTGCCAATCGGTCTTAAGATCGTATGTAATTCCTACTGTTTTAGTCATTATTGTTTTTAAATGTACCAAATCTACGCAAAAAATCTATATATATTTTTGGACGGGCTATTTGCCGGTCAGGAGCATGAAGGCGACCATGATCAGCGTCAGGACAATGACGATGGTCACCGTGGCCCAGGCGATCGCATTCATCACGCGGGAATTGGTGAACTCCCCCATGATCTCCTTGTCATTGATGAGCTTGAGCATGAAGATGAGGATGACAGGAAGCAGGATGCCGTTGCCCACCTGCGAAAGGTACATGACCTTGAGCAATGGGAAATTCGGGATGAGCACGACCCCCGCGCCGATGATGATCATGGCGGTATAAAGGCCGAAAAATTGCGGGGCTTCCTCAAAACGCTTGTCCACCCCCTCGTTCCATCCCATGCCCTCGCAGATCGAATAGGACGTGGACAAGGGCAGGATGGATGCGGCGAACAGGGATGCGATCAACAACCCCAAGGCAAACAGCCATGTGGCATGGATGCCGGCAAAAGGCGCCAGGGCCAGGGCCGCGTCCTTGGTGGTCTCGACTTGGATACCTGCATGAAAAAGAGTGGCCGCACAGGCCACCACAATGAACCCGGCGACAATGGGCGCAATGATGCAGCCCACGATGCAGTCCAGGCGCACCCATTTATAATCTTCCGGGGACATCCCCTTCTCGACGGTCGCTGCCTGCTGGTAGAACTGCATCCACGGCGCAATGGTGGTCCCGACGAGACCGACCAACATGACAAAATACCCGAGGTCCATCTTGGCCTGCGGCAGGAAGGTCTGCTTTGCCACCTCATGCCAGTCAGGCTTGGCCATAAGACCGGAAACAATATAAGAAAAATAAAAAAGGCAGGCGACCAGGAAAACCTTCTCCACGGACTTGTAATTCCCCCGCACCACCAGGAGCCAGACAAAGGCGCCGGCCAGCGGTACGGAAATGTATTTGCTGATCCCGAAGATCTCCATGGCTGCGGCAACCCCGGCGAATTCCGCCATGACGTTGCCCATGTTCACAACGAGCAGCACAAGCATGAGATAAAAGGTGACCTTGACCCCGAAATTCTCACGGATAAGGTCGGCCAGCCCCTTGCCTGTCGCCACGGCCATGCGCGCGCACATTTCCTGCACGACGATCAGGGCGATAGTGATGGGGATAAGCGACCACAACAGCGTATAGCCGTAATGCGCGCCGGCCAGGGAATAGGTGGCTATGCCGCCCGCATCATTGTCCACATTGGCGGTGATGAAGCCCGGCCCCATCACGGACAGGAAGAACAGCAGCTTGGCGACGGTCGGGTTGGCTTTGATGGCGGCGATGATCTTCTTCATCTTTAGAGTTTTTCCTTGTACTTGGTCCA
>JAYVSG010000174.1:0-7450 GCA_043775535.1 Candidatus Omnitrophota bacterium | reverse complement strand
TAACATAGGTTTTCCAATCGGGACGCTGCGGCTCTCACAATTCATGTCGAACCTGGACGGCAGCATGCAGGAGATCCAGGAGGCCACGGAAGAATATATCGAGAACGAGGTGTTCTTCATCAAGAAGAACAATCCGGGCATTGTCATCGACGATGTGATCCTGATTGATGAGACCTATTCATCGTACATCCAGAACATCCTGCCCAACAAGCGCCGTGATTCCGATTTTTTCAAATTCAAGGTCAGTGAGGGGGAGGAGCTTTTAAGCCGCCTGCGGCAGATGAACGCCGAGGAGATCGCCAGCACCTACCAGATCCCTGCGGAAATTTCTTCGACCATCTCCGGTTTTGCCAGCATCCTGAATACGCTGCTCAAGCTCAACAAGAACGGCTATGTGTATATCCTGGAGGCTTCCCTGTCCGAGGCCATCCTGGCCAATCTGTTGTTCAAGTTCGATATTTCCGAGAGCGATAATAAGCTCAATCAATTGATATCGGTCGCACATTTCCTGTGCCGCAAATGGGGAATGGACCTGGAGCATCTCAAGCATGTTGCATCCTTGAGCGAACAGCTCTTCGAAGGGTTCAAGGATAGCCTGGGGCTTGAGGAAAAGCATAAGGCCTACCTTTTACTGGCAGCCTACCTGCATGACTTGGGAATGTTCATCAATAACCGTGCGCACCACAAGCACAGCGAATACGTGATCAGTTCCTTAAGCCTGTTCCGCCTGACCGAGGACGAGATCAATATCATCGCCTGCATTGCCCGGTACCATCGCCGTTCCTCGCCCCTCAAGACGCACATTTTGTATAATTCCCTGGGATCGGAACACCAGATCCTTGTGCAGAAATTGAGTGCCCTTTTGCGCATCGCCAATTCACTGGACCGTTCCCATCGGCAGAAGGTGAAGAAGCTGCAGGTGAAATTCAATCCCAACGGGGATGCTACCCTGATCGCCCATACGCATGCGAATTTCCTCCTAGAGAAGGAGAATTTCTTGGAGAAGAAGGAATTGTTCGAGGAGATCACGGGTAACAAATTGACCCTGACGGTCAAGAACCAGGAATAGATATGGAATTAAAAGACAAATTCATACACCGCGACCTGAGCTGGCTGGATTTCAACAAGCGGGTGCTGGAAGAAGCGGCGGACGCAAAGAACCCCCTACTCGAGCGCCTGAAGTTCCTTGCCATCTTTACCAGTAATCTCGACGAGTTCTTCATGGTGAGGGTCTCCGGTGCCAAGAAACTGGCGGATTCAGGATATAACCGCAAGGACCAGTTCGGTCTCTATCCACAGGAGCTGGCCGTGGAGCTCAGGGACCGCAGTGAAGACCTGATCAAACAGCTTTATGCGCTTTATAACGGTTCGGTCAAGGGTGCCCTTGAAGGAGCCAAGATATTCCTGCGCAATTTCGATGAATTGAACCCGGAGCAGAAGAAATTTTCCAAGAGATTCTTTGATACGACGCTGTTCCCTATCATGACGCCGATGGCGGTGGACCAGGGCCATCCATTCCCGGCCCTGCCGTCCAAGACCATTGCTTTTGCCGTCAGCGTGGTGCGCGGGGATAAGACGCATTTGGCCATTATTCCTATCCCCAAGGCAACACCCCGCATCCTGCGCGTTCCCTCCGAGGGCGATGAGTTCTGCTTTATCCTCATCGACAGTCTGATCAAGGAGAACCTCAAGGAATTCTTTAAAGGATACAAGACCCAGGGGGCCTGTGTGTTCCGGGTGCTGCGCGACAGCGAACTGGCTTTTGACGAGGAATATGCGCCCAATCTGCTCAAGGCCATGGAAAAAGAATTGAAGAAAAGGCCCACCGCACGCGTCGTGCATTTGCAGATGGAAGAATCGACACCGCCGGAATTGGTGGAAGCTTTGTGCGCGGGCATTGAGTTCCCCAAGGAAGATGTGAGCTTCACATCAAGCGACCTGGACCTCACGTATTTATGGGACGTGGTGGGATCGGTGGACCGGCCTGACCTGCGTTTTCCGTCGTTCAGTCCGGCCAAGACACCATATGAGAATATTTTCGATAAGATCAAGGAAGAGGATTTCATCATCCACATGCCGTTCCAATCCTTCTATCCGACGGTGGACCTGATCGCCACGGCGGCCAAGGACCCTGATGTGCTGGCCATCAAGATGACACTCTACCGTGCCGGGGAGGATTCCGGGATCATCAAGGCCCTGATGGAAGCGGCCAAGAACCGTAAGCAGGTGACGGTCGTCGTTGAGATCAAGGCCCGTTTTGAAGAAGAAAAGAACATTCAGTGGGCGCGTGAGCTTGAAGTGGCGGGCTGCCATGTCATTTATGGTATTGCGGGGTTGAAGATCCATTCCAAGATGACCCTGGTCGTGCGCAAGGAAGAAGGCCGCATCCGCCGTTACGTGCACTTGGCCACGGGAAATTACAATGAGAAGACGGCGCGCATCTATACCGACATCGGGTATTTCACGGCCAACGACGATTTTGCCCGCGACATCGCGGACGTGTTCAATGTCATCACCGGTTATTCCCTGCCTTCGCCGTGGAAGAGGGTCATTTCCTCTCCGCATGATCTGCGTAAATATTTCTTCGATCTTGTCGACAAGGAGATCAAGTCCCACCAGGTGAACAAGAACGGCGCCATCACGGCCAAGATGAATTCCCTGGAAGATCCCCAGATCGTCGAGAAATTATATGAGGCGTCCAAGGCCGGCGTGAAGGTCAAATTGCTGGTGCGCGGCATTTGTGTACTGGTCCCCGGAGTGCCCGGCTTGAGCGAGAATATCAAGGTTCAAAGCGTGGTGGGCCGTTTTCTGGAACATTCCCGCGTGTATATCTTCAACAATGACGGCGATCCAAGGGTGTTCTTGGCATCGGCCGACTGGATGACGCGTAATTTTGACCGGCGCATCGAGCTCTTGTTCGAGATCTCGAAACCGGAGATCAAGTCCCATGTTCAGTTCATCATCGAGAATTATTGGAAAGACACGCGCAAAGGGCGCACCCTCAAGAGCGACAAGTCCTATGCGCACGCGGCTGAGCGCGGCGGCACCTTCAATGCGCAGGAATACTTCATCAACCATTATACGAGGTAGTGAGCGGTATGGACCATTACATCGGTGTTGACATCGGCGGGACGAAGATAGCGGCGGCGCTGGTGACCCCAACGGGCAAGATCATCGGCCGCGTCAAGACGCCCACCCCTAAGAAGGCCAAGCCCAGGGAGATCTACCAGTGCGTCATCGATGGCATCGATGACCTGCTCAAGGACAGGGGGGTCAAGACGGGTAATGTTAAGGGCATAGGTCTGGGTGTGCCCGGCATTGTGGACACGCAGAAAGACCACATCCTTGCCGCCCCGAATATCAATCTGACCGCCTTTCCTTTGAGCGCCAATTTGAAACGGAAATACCGTGTCCCGATCGCCATGACCAATGACGTCAACGCCGGCCTGTTGGGCGAGGCGTGGCTCGGTGCAGCCAAAGGCTTATCGCATGTCGCCGGTATCTTTCCCGGCACCGGTGTGGGCGGCGCGGTGATCGCTGATGGAAAGATATTCTTGGGCGCGCAAGGTGCAGCCACGGAATTGGGACATATGATCATGGATGTCCATGGACCGCTTTGCCATTGTGGTAATCATGGATGTCTGGAAGCTTTGGCTAGCCGCTGGGCCATTGAGCGTGATATCCGGGCGCTGGTAAGATCCGGTCGCAAGTCCGTGGTCGTGGCCATGACCGAAGGGCGTTTGACGACCATTAAAAGCCGCGTCCTTAAAGATGCACTGACCAAGAATGATCCGGTGGTCAAAGGGGTGCTTGCCAGGGCCGCCGGCCATTTGGGCAAAGCATCGGTTTCGATCAACCACATCTTCAATCCCCAGGCCATCGTCTTCGGCGGAGGGGTGATCAAGGCCTGCGGATGTTTCATGCTGCCCATCATTGAGAAAGCCGTGAAGGCCGATCCTTTTTTCAAGCAATTCAATAAATGTCGCATCCTGCAATCCGCCCTGGGCGATGATGCCGTGCCCCTAGGCGCCGTCCATCTCGTCCGCCACGCAAAAAGGTAAAAAAGATAGAAAGTTTCTGCCGGAGTCCTAGATAATACGAGAGTTATGACAGAAGTGTACCCCTCTGAAGAAGCCTATCATCAATGGCAGCGCCAGCAGTTGGAACGCTGGGAAGCTATGTGCGGCCGTTGCGGCGCCTGCTGCGGGGCATTTGACGGTGACCCCTGCGAGCATCTGCGGCGAGATGAGGAACAGAAGTATTTTTGCTCCATTTATGAACACCGTTTCGGCCTGCATAAGACCTTGAGCGGCAAAGAGATCAACTGCGTTCCCATCCGCACCATCCTCAACAATGCATGGCCCGGTGATAATTGCTGCGGATACAAGAAAAACCCCCAGAAATAAGCAGAATTAGGTTGCCGGGGACGGGAGGGAGAGTATAATTCTTCTATGGCCCAATTCCTTTCCACAGCACAGGTCCAGCCCTTCTCCTTGATCACCGAACACGATATATATTTATTCAAGGAAGGCAATCATTTCAAACTGCATGAAAAATTGGGCTCCCGCCTTGTGGTGGTCAATGGGGTGGCCGGTGTGTATTTTGCCGTCTGGGCACCGAATGCCAAGTCGGTCTCCGTCATAGGTAATTTCAACCATTGGGACCGCCACACGCATCCGCTCTATGTTCGCCTGGATTCGTCTGGCATCTGGGAAGGTTTTATTCCCGCGCTGGTCAAGGGCGAGGTTTATAAATACTTTATCGTATCTAATAAGGATTTCTACCAGGTCGAGAAACAGGACCCTTTTGCTGTTTATAATGAGGTGGCACCCCGCACCGCGTCGGTGGTCTGGGACCTGGACTATGCCTGGAAGGACAAGGCATGGATGGAGACGCGCCACAAGGCCAATAACCTTAACGCGCCCTTCTCCATTTATGAAATGCACATAGGCTCCTGGCAGCGCAAGGTCGAGGACGGCAACCGCCAATTCTCCTATCGCGAATTGGCCGGGCCACTCGTGTCTTATCTGAAAGAAATGAATTTCACCCATGTCGAATTCTTGCCCGTCATGGAACATCCGTTCTATGGCTCATGGGGATACCAGACGCTCGGTTATTTTTCCACCACCAGCCGTTGGGGCACGCCGCAGGACTTTATGTATTTGGTCGACCAGCTGCATGAGAATGGCATCGGGGTCATCCTCGACTGGGTGCCTTCGCATTTCCCCTGTGATGAGCATGGCCTGGCCTATTTCGACGGCACACATCTCTTCGAGCATGCCGACCCCAAGAAAGGGTTCCATCCCGATTGGAACAGCGCCATCTTCAATTATGGCCGCAATGAGATCAGGGAATTCCTGATCTCCAGCGCCATGTTCTGGCTGGAGAAATACCACATCGATGCCTTGCGCGTGGACGCGGTGGCCTCCATGCTGTACCTGGATTATTCCCGCAAACCCAATGAATGGATCCCCAACAGCAACGGGGGACGCGAGAACCTGGATGCGATCTATTTCATGCGCCGTTTGAATGAAACCGTGTACGGCGCCTTCCCCGACATTCAGATGATCGCTGAAGAATCCACGGCCTGGGGTGGAGTGTCCCGTCCTGTCGACGGCGGCGGATTGGGTTTCGGCATGAAATGGAACATGGGCTGGATGCACGATACGCTCCTGTACATGTCCAAGGACCCCGTCTACCGCAAATACCATCACAATGACCTGACCTTCAGTTTTTATTATGCATTCACGGAAAATTTCGTCCTGTCCTTGTCGCATGACGAGGTCGTGCACGGCAAAGGGGCCATGGGCGCTAAAATGCCCGGTGATGATTGGCAGAAATTCGCCAATCTCCGTCTGCTCCTGGGCTATATGTTCGCGCATCCGGGCAAGAAATTGATCTTCATGGGGATAGAGTTGGCCCAATGGGATGAATGGAAGCACGAGAAGAGTCTGGACTGGCATCTTTTGCAATGGGCTCCCCATAAAGGCGTGCACCAGTGGGTCAAGGACGTCAATAAGCTTTACCGCAATGAGCCGGCCCTGTACGAACGTGATTTTACTCCCGATGGGTTTGAATGGATCGACCTTAATGATTATAATCAGGGCGTCATCAGTTTCATTCGTAAGTCCGCGGACGGGAAGTCCAAGATCGTGGCGGTGTGCAACTTCACGCCCAATACCTGGCACGATTATCACGTCGGCGTTCCGGAACCCGGCCTGTGGAAGGAAATATTGAACAGCGATGCGGCCATTTACGGCGGCAGCAGCCAGGGCAATATGGGAGGCAAGGAAGCGGTCAAGGAGCCGTTCCACGGCAGGCCCTATTCATTGGCGTTGACCATCCCGCCGCTGGGGATCCTATTTCTTAAAAAATGAGTTAGGCGTATAATATTCGTGAACCATGGAGGGTATATGAAAGATAAAGTGATCGAAACAGCAGGGAAGGCGTGGCGTTATTTGGGGCAGAACGGCCAGACCAATGTCAGCCAATTGCCTAAGGTGCTCAAGGAAAAAGACGAGGTGGTCCTGCAGGCGTTGGGGTGGCTGGCCCGTGAGGATAAGATCGATTATGCGGTCAAGAACCGCCGCACCTTTGTTGCGCTTGTGGACCAGGAAGTGCGTGCCTTCAACAGCCAGATGTATAATATGGCCCAGGAATTTCAGAATCCCGTGATCGCCGCCAGGCCGGCCAAGAAAGCGAAATCCAAGAAATGAACCGTTTTGTCTGTATCCACGGGCATTTTTACCAGCCTCCCCGTGAAAATCCCTGGCTGGATGAGGTGGAGATCCAGGATTCCGCGTATCCCTACCATGACTGGAATGAACGCGTCACCGCCGAGTGTTATGCCCGGAACGCGGACGCGCGCATCCTTGACGGGAACCAAAAGATCATCGACATCGTCAATAATTATTCCCGCATCAGTTTTAATTTCGGCCCCACGCTCTTGTCCTGGATGGAGCAAAAGTCCCCGGATGTGTATAAAGCCATCCTTGAAGCGGACCGCTTGAGCCTTAAGAATTTCTCCGGCCATGGCAGTGCCCTGGCCCAGGTCTATAATCATATCATCATGCCCCTGGCCAATACCCGTGACAAGCGCACCCAGATCATCTGGGGCATCAAGGATTTTGAGCAGCGCTTTAAACGTAAACCTGAAGGCATGTGGCTGGCGGAAACAGCGGTTGACCTAGAGACGCTGGACATCATGGCGGAGTTCGATATCAAGTTCACCATCCTTGCGCCCAACCAGGCCCGGCGCGTCAAGGAAACAGGTCAGGACATGCTGTGGCGTGATGTGCAGGAGCAGAAGGTCGATCCGCGCATCCCGTACCGCTGTTACCTGCCTTCCGGCCGCAGCATGTACATTTTCTTTTACGACGGTCCTGTTGCCCAGGGTGTGGCCTTCGAAGGCCTTCTTAATAATGGCGAGACCTTTGCCCGCAGGCTGGCG
>JAYVSG010000173.1:0-9885 GCA_043775535.1 Candidatus Omnitrophota bacterium | reverse complement strand
GGTCTGGTCAAGGAAGGCGAAGGCATGGCCTACCGCGTCCTTTTGAATTTGGGCCTCGACCTGGGTAAATTGCGCAATGAGGTCATGGAACTTTTGGGTTCCGGCATCCCCGGCTACGGCCAGGGTGGCCAGCAGGGTGCTGAACAGACCAAGGCGCCCGGCAAGACCCCGGCCATCGATGCTTATGGCCGCAACCTGAATAAATTCGCCCGTGAAGGCAAGCTTGACCCGGTGATTGGCCGCAAGAACGAGATCGAGCGCGTCATCCAGATCCTGTCCCGCCGTACCAAGAACAATCCGGTGCTGTTGGGCGAAGCGGGTATCGGTAAGACCGCCATCGTCGAAGGATTGGCCCAGCAGATCGTGGCCGGCGATGTCCCTGAAATATTGCGCGACAAAACCATCGTGGTGCTGGACCTGGCCATGATGATCGCAGGAACCAAATACCGCGGCCAGTTCGAAGAACGTATCAAAGCCGTCATGGATGAGCTCAAGCGTTCCGGCAAGATCGTGCTCTTCATCGACGAGATCCATACGCTCGTAGGTGCGGGTGCGGCCGAAGGAGCCATTGATGCAGCGAACATCCTCAAGCCTGCCTTGTCCCGCGGTGAGATCCAGTGCATCGGTGCGACCACCCTCGATGAGTACCGCAAGAACATCGAGAAGGACGCAGCCTTGGAACGCCGTTTCCAGACCATCTTGGTCGAGCCGCCGTCGGTTGATGAGACCATCCAGATCCTTAAAGGCCTGCGCGACAAATATGAAGCGCACCACCGTGTGAAATATTCTGATGAATCCCTGGAAGCGGCGGCCCGTTTGTCCGACCGTTATATTTCCAACCGTTTCCTCCCGGATAAAGCCGTGGACATCCTGGACGAGGCCGGCGCTCGCGCCCGCCTGCAGGCCATGGTGGTCCCCGACGATATCAAGGAACTGGAAGAACGCATCGAGCAATTGAAGAAGGAAAAGGAATCCTTCATCAAGATCCAGGATTTCGAACGCGCCGCCAAGATGCGCGACCAAGAGCGTGATGTGCGCGATGAATTGGAGCGCAAGCGCAGCGAATGGATGCAGAAACGCGATGATGTGTCTCTGACCATCACCGACGATGATATTGCCCGCGTTATTTCGCAGTGGACCAAGATCCCGTTGATCCGCTTGGAACAGAAGGAAAGCGAGCGTTTGCTCAAGATGGAAGAGCAGATGAAGAAGGCCGTCATCGGCCAGGACGTGGCGGTTTCCGCCATCGCCCGCGCCGTTCGCCGTTCCCGCGCAGGCATCAAGAACCCGCGTCGTCCGATTGGTTCCTTCATCTTCTTAGGACCGACGGGTGTTGGTAAGACTCTCCTGGCCCGCATCCTTTCCGAATTCATGTTCGGTGATGAGAAGGCCTTGATCCAGATCGACATGTCCGAATACATGGACAAATTCAACGTGTCCCGTTTGATCGGGGCTCCCCCGGGTTATGTGGGTTATGAAGAGGGCGGGCAATTGACGGAGAAGGTTCGCCGTCGTCCTTATTCGGTCATCCTGCTCGACGAGATCGAGAAGGCTCATCCGGATGTTTTCAACCTGCTGCTCCAGGTCTTCGAAGACGGGCAATTGACCGACAGCCTGGGACGCAAGGTGGATTTCAGGAACACGGTCATTATCATGACCTCGAATGTGGGCGCTGAACTTGTGCGCAATGCCGGTTCCCTTGGTTTTACGGCGCAGAAAGAAGATTCTTCCTACGAGGCAATGCGCGAACGTTTACTGGGTGAGGTGAAAAAGGCCTTCAAGCCTGAATTCATCAACCGCATCGATGATATCATCGTGTTCAGGCCGTTGACGCGCGACCATTTGCAGCACATCGTCACCCTCGAGGTCGAGCATGTGGTGCGCCGCCTGAAGGAACGCGGCATAGAGATCTCGCTTACGCCGCAGGCGCTTGAGTTCTTGATCGAAAAGGGGTATGACCCTATTTACGGCGCCAGGCCCTTGAAGCGCGTCATCCAGCGTTATATCGAGGACACGCTCTCGGAAGAGATCATCGCCGGGCGTTTCAAGGAAGGCAGCAAGGTCAATATCGTACGCAAGGCGGAACAGGAAGAATTGGCGTTCGAATCTTGATATGATGACAATTGTCACGCAGACAGGGCAAAGGACCGTCAACTGGATCCGTTATATCGGCCAATTGTCGATATTATGGGGCCATACCTGCGTCTGGTCGGTGACACCGCCTTATAAAGGCATGCGTTCTTTGATACAGTCCAATCGTATTGGGCCCGGGAGTTTCTTTATTTCCGTCATGGTGGCTTTTTTCGTGGGCATGATCATCGCCCTGCAGATGGCCTACCAGATGGTGCAGTTGTCTGCGGAGATGTACATCCCCAATATCGTGGCCGTGGCCCTGACCCGTGAACTGGCGCCTGTCCTGACCGCGCTCATCGTGGCCGGCCGTATCGGCGCAGGTATTGCGGCGGAGATCGGTTCCATGGTTGTCACCGAACAGGTGGATGCGCTCAAGGCCTTTGCGGTCAACCCGGTCAAATACTTGGTCGTCCCGCGCTTCCTCGGGCTCGTTCTTATGCTGCCGGTCTTGACGATGTTCTCCGACCTTGTCGGCATTTGGGGCGGGTACATCATCTGTGTGTATAAGCTGAATGTCAGCCATGAAATGTTCTGGAAAATGACCTTCCATGCCCTGGGCATGAAGGACATCATCACCGGCTTGGTCAAAACCGTGTTCTTCGGCATGATCATCGCCATCGTCGGCTGCCACCAGGGCCTGTCGGTCAAAGGTGGGGCGGACGGTGTGGGCAAGGCCACGACCACGGCGGTGGTGCGTTCGTTCATCCTGATCATCATGACCGATTGCATCATCACGTTCGTGTTTTATTTCTTATTGAATGTTTAATGGATTCCCGCTTTCGCGGGAATGACAACAAAGTGATAGAAATACATAACCTATATAAGTCCTTCGGCTCGAACATGATCCTCAATAATTTGAGCCTGACGGTGAAGCGTGGCGAAACCAAGGCCATCATCGGTCGTTCCGGTGTCGGTAAAAGTGTACTTTTAAAGAGCATTGTCGGTTTGGTCAGGCCGGACAGCGGTTCCATCAAGATCAACGGTGTGGAAGTCACCAACCTGCGCGAGAAGGAATATAACAAGCTGCGCATGGAGATCGGCATGGTGTTCCAGGGCGGGGCCTTGTTCGATTCTATGAGCGTGGGTGAGAATGTGGCCTTTGTGCTCAATGAATTCATGGACTTGGACAAGAAGACCCTGCGTGACCGCGTGAGGGACTCCCTGGCGCTGGTGGGCCTCAAGGACGTGGAAGAGATGATGCCTTCGCAATTGTCCGGCGGCATGAAGAAACGTGTCAGCCTGGCGCGCGTCCTGTGCATGGAGCCTCAGATCATCCTCTATGATGAACCGACGAGCGAGGTGGACCCCATCACCGCCGCGGCCATCAATAATTTGATCATTGAATTGCGCGATAAATTGAAGGTGACCTCGATCGTGGTCACCCATGACATGAATTCCGCCTACAAGGTCGCGGATTCGATCGCCATGTTCTACCGCGGACAGGTCATTGCCGACGGGAAACCGGATGAGATCAAGAACACCCAGCACCCGGTGATCAAGCAGTTCATCACGGGCCAGGAATTCGGCCCCATCACCGAGGACGAGAACCTGATCTTTGGGCACGTTAAATAAGTGGTGTCATTCCCGCGAAAGCGGGAATCCATGATGGACCCCCGCTTTCGCGGGGGTGACAATCAACAGGAGGAAGAATGTCCAGCAGAGAGAGCCATTTAGAATTAAAGGTAGGCGGTTTTGTGCTGTTGGCCCTTCTTGGTCTGTGTTTCTTCATCGCGTCGGTGACTGATCTTTCGTTCATGGAAAAAGGCCGCGGCATGCAGGTGGTCTTTGCTTTTGCCAATGGCCTGAAGGAAGCGGCCCCGGTGCGCTTGGCCGGGGTGGATGCGGGCCGTATCAAGGGTTTGAAGGTCTTCGTGGATGACGCGGACGGCCGCAAGACCAAGGTGCGCGTCTTCATTTGGATCAAGGATGGCGTTGAGATCCCTGTTGATTCACGCGTCACCATCAACCAGCTGGGCCTCCTGGGTGAAAAATATGTGGAGATCATGCCGGGCCTGTCGCCGGAATTCATGAAGGAAGGCACCCAGATCAAGGGAGAAGACCCGGTGCCGATGGAGCGCATCACGGAGAAGGTCAGCAAATTGACCGACAAGCTGGAGGCCACCATCGACGGGGTGAACAACCACCTTTTATCGGCAAAGAATATGCAATCGCTGGAGGAAACCCTGGCGGATCTACGTGAAGTTGTTGGGAATATTAAACAAGGGAAGGGTACGGTCGGCAGACTTTTCGCGGATGACTCTATATACAAGAACCTCGATGAGCTCACCTTGGACCTTAAGTCCAATCCTTGGAAACTGCTGTACCGCCCGAAGCAAAAATGAGTAAGACCAAGACCGTTTTCGTGTGCCAGAGTTGCGGCAGCCAGTCGCCGCGCTGGGTCGGCAAATGTCCCAATTGCGAATCCTGGAATTCGTATGTTGAGGAGCATGCCTTTGTGCGTCCTGAGCCGAAGAACACCCGTGCGCAGATGGCCGCGGCTGTGTCTTCTGAAGTCGTTGCCCTTAATGAGATCGAGATAGCGGACGAAAAAAGATTTTTGACCGGGATCGCCGAATTTGACCGTGTGTTGGGCGGCGGTATCGTGCCCGGCAGCGTGACCCTGATCGGCGGGGACCCGGGCATCGGCAAGTCCACGATCGTCCTGCAAAGCGCCTGCGCGCTGGCGGAGGCCGGTCTTAAGGTCTTGTATGTCAGCGGTGAGGAATCGGTCAAGCAGGCCAAGATGCGGGCGGACCGCGTGGCCAAAAGCGCGAATGCCAATTTTTTGATCGTCAGCGAGATCGATGTGGCAGCCATTACGGCGCACATCCATACCCTGGCGCCGCAGGTGGTGATCATCGATTCGATCCAGGTCGTATATTTGCCGGAGATCACGTCGAGCCCCGGTTCTGTGGCCCAGGTGCGTGAATCTGCGGCGGTGTTGACCCAGCTGGCCAAGCAACGGGGCATTGCCATGTTCCTGGTCGGTCATGTGACCAAGGAGGGCATGCTGGCCGGCCCGCGCGTGCTGGAACACATGGTCGATACAGTATTGTATTTTGAGGGTGAGCGCTATTCATCCTACCGGGTGCTCAGGGCGAACAAGAACCGGTTTGGTTCGACCAATGAGATCGGTGTGTTTGAAATGACGTCCACGGGCCTGCAGGAGATACTTAATCCGTCGGAGATATTTTTGTCCGAACGGCCGCAGGACTCCGCTGGTTCGGTGGTGGTTCCCATCCTGGAAGGCACAAGGCCGTTCCTGGTCGAGATCCAGGGGCTGGTCAGCCGCTCTGCTTTTGGCATGGTGCGGCAGAAAGCCCAGGGTTTCGATGCCAACCGCCTGGCCTTGCTCGTTGCTGTGCTGGAGAAAAGATTGGGTTTGAACCTGGGGGACAAGGACATCTTCCTCAATGTGGTCGGCGGTGTACGGGTGATGGACCCGGCCGGTGACTTGGGCGTGGCCCTGGCCGTTGCCTCGGCTTTATTGGACAAGCCGGTGCCCCATGATGTGGTCATTATCGGCGAGGTCGGCCTGTCATCGGAAGTTCGGAGCGTTTCGCAGATCGCCACCCGTATCAATGAAGCGGAGAAGCTCGGTTTCACCCGCTGCATCATGCCTAAGAATAATCTCAAAGGCAAAAGCGACCTTAAGCCCAAACATATCAAGCTGGTCGCGGTATCAACAGTAAGGGAAGCATTGGACAAGCTTTAAGAAAGGGTCATCATGACGTTATTATTCATTCGCATTTTCTTTTTGATCATCAGCGGTATTGTCGGGTACCAGATCGGGGCTATCAATGAAGAGCCTAATATTGGTGTTTCCGCCGGTCTTATCGGTGCGTCCATCTTGATCGGTGCGGAGATGACCCTGCGCCAGGTTTCGGTGCGGGGGCTGACCAGCATGGTCTTCGGCCTTTTGCTCGGTATATTTATGGCCAACCTGGTTTCGGACATTCTTTCGCTCTTGCCGCTGGGTGATGTGCTCAAGCCCATCCTGCGGGTGGTCTTGACCCTGGTCTTTTCTTATTTGGGCGCGGTCATGGCCTTGCGCGGCAAGGATGAGTTCAATTTGATCATCCCGTATGTGCGTTTCAAACGTCAGGATTTGAAAGACGGCGTCGTGCTTCTGGACACCAGCGCCATCATCGACGGGCGCATCAGTGATATTTTCAAGTCCGGTTTCTTGGGCGGACGTTTGGTCGTGCCGCGTTTTGTCCTCCATGAATTGCAGCGCTTAGCGGATTCTGATGATGATATCAAACGCCAGCGCGGACGTAGGGGGTTGGAGCTTTTAAAGAACATGCAAAAGGACCCTGCGGCGGACGTACGTATCCATGAGGATGACCTGCAGGGTACGGAACCGGTGGACCTGAAACTTGTCAAACTGGCCAAGCTGATGGATGCCCGCATCTGTACCACGGATTTTAATTTGAGTCGCATGGCCTCCATCCAGGGCATTGAGATGCTCAATATCAATGACCTGGTCAATGCCATCAAGCCCATGGTCTTCGCGGGCGAGGAATTGGAAGTCCGCCTTCTGAAAGAAGGCAAGGAAGCCAATCAGGCGGTCGGGTATATGGAGGACGGCACCATGGTGGTGGTCAGTGATGGAAGACGTGCCATCGGTCAAAATGTGAAGGTATCGATCACCTCCGCGCTGCAGACAGCAGCCGGCCGTATGATCTTCGCGAAATTGGATAAATGAGAACACAGGTCATTATAGTCGCAGGCGGTTCCGGGACGCGGTTCAAGTCCACGATCCCTAAGTCCTTTGTATTGTTGAAGGGCATGCCCGTCGTTGCGCATAGCTTGGCCGTATTTCAGAAGAGTTCCTTGATCAATAGTATTATTATTGTCGGGCATAAGGATTATTTAGAGAAGTATCAGGCTCTGGCCAAACAGTTTACGAAGATCAGTGCCGTTGTCCTCGGTGGGGCGACGCGGGCGGATTCGGTCAAGAGCGGCCTGATGGCCCTGGAAGCGGACACGGATATTGTCTTGGTCCACGACGCGGCCCGGCCTTTGATCGACAAGGCCATGCTGGAACGTTTGCTGGATGCTTTAAAGAAGGATAAGGCTGCCATTGTGGCCGTGCCGGTCAAGGCCACGATCAAGAAGGTCAATGCTCGCACCTTGATCGTTGAAGAGACCCCGCGCCGGGACCTCTTGTGGGACGTGCAAACACCCCAGGGCTTCCGCAAAGACGTGCTGGTCAAGGCTCACGCCCGGAAGTTCAAAAGCGAAGCCACGGACGATGCCATGCTGGTCGAACATCTAGGGGTTAAGGTCAAGGTCGTGATGGGTGATTACAGGAATATTAAGATCACCACACCGGAAGATCTGCTTGTTGCGAAAGGTTTGTTATGAATTATCGGACGGGGATAGGGTACGACGTGCACCGTTTGATCATCGGCCGCAAGCTCATGCTTGGCGGGATCGAAGTGCCCCACACGCATGGTCTGGACGGGCATTCAGACGCAGACGTGGTGCTGCACGCCATTTGTGATGCGCTGTTGGGAGCGGCAGGTTTGGGGGATATCGGGGAGCATTTCCCGAATACGGACGCCAAGTATAAGAACATCTCATCATCCCTGCTGTTGAAGACCAGCAATCAAAAGGTCAATGATCTGGGGTATAAGGTCTCCAACGTCGATGTGATGATCAGCGCCGAAGCGCCGAAATTGCAGGAGTATAAATCAAAGATGCGTTTTCACATTGCCTTTGAACTGGCCGTGGATGAGACGCAGGTCAATGTCAAGGCAGGCACCAATGAAGGCCTCGGTTTCATCGGTGCCAGGGAAGGTATTGCCGCCTACGCGGTGGTCAGCTTAATCAAGGAGTAGCATATGGTGTCTATTTTACTGATCGTCATCGTTTTCATGGCGATCTACATTTTCTTCGGCGAGGAGATCAAGACGGTCAAGGACCGCGACCCTGCGGCCAAGAGCGCCCTGGAAGTGCTTTTGCTTTATCCCGGGCTGCATGCCCAGGTCATGTACCGCATTGCGCATGCCCTGTGGCAATGGGGGGTTCCCATCCTGCCGCGCTGGTTGTCCCAGCTCGCGCGTTTCTGGACCGGCATCGAGATCCATCCTGCCGCGACCGTGGGCAAAAGCTTGTTTATCGACCATGGCATGGGGGTTGTTGTGGGTGAGACCGCCGTGATCGGCAACAACGTACTTTTATACCAGGGTGTTACCCTGGGGGGTACAGGCAAGGAAACCGGCAAGCGCCATCCGACGGTGGGTAATGGTGTTGTCATCGGCGCCGGCGCCAAGGTCCTGGGCAATATCACCATCGGGGACAATTCCTATATAGGTGCCAATGCCGTGGTGATCAAGGACGTGCCGCCCAATTCGACCGTGGTGGGCATTCCCGGCCGCATCACTAAGCAGGAAGGCCGTAAGATCGACATGGACCTGGACCACACCCATGTCAATGATCCGGTCATGGATAATATGGCCAAGCTGCACCAGCGCATCAAGTCCCTGGAACAGAAAACAGGATGCAAGGACACGACCAATAATACCGACGCGGATTACGCGATCTAATAGAAAGTGATCGGATGCAGATCTATAATTCCCTGACGAAGAAGAAGGAAGAGTTCGTACCGCTCAATGGAAAAACGGTCAACATGTACACCTGCGGGGTGACGGTCTATGACCGCTGCCACATCGGCCATGGCCGCAGTTTATATGTCTTCGATGTCATCCGCCGCTATTTGAAGTCCCGCGGTTATGATGTGCATTTCGTGCGCAATATCACCGACGTTGACGACAAGATCATCAACAAGGCCATTGAGACCAAGCGTGAGTCCAAGGACGTCAGCGAAGAGCAGATCCGCCTGTATTATGACGATATGAAGGCGATCGGGGTCACGCCGGGTGATGTCGAGCCCAAGGCCACCGATAATATCCCGGAGATGATCGCCCATATCCAGGGTCTGATCGCCAATGGTTCCGCCTATGCGGCGGACGGTGACGTGTATTTTGACGTGCGTTCCTTCAAGGATTACGGCAGGCTTTCAGGCCAGAGCATTGACCAGATGTACGAGGGCGTGCGCATCGAGAAGGGTTCCAAGAAAAAAGACCAGCTGGATTTTGCCTTGTGGAAAGGCTCCAAGCCCGGCGAACCTGCCTGGGAAAGTCCTTGGGGACCGGGTAGACCGGGCTGGCATATCGAATGTTCCTGCATGAGCATGAAGCATTTGCACACGCAGACGCTGGATATCCATGCCGGTGGCCGCGACCTGATCTTCCCGCACCATGAGAATGAGGTGGCGCAGAGCGAAGCCCTGACGGGCAAGACCTTTGCCAAATACTGGATCCACCACGGGCTTTTGACCATCAACGGGCAGAAGATGTCCAAGTCCTTAGGGAACTTCATCACCATTCAGGATGTGATCAGCAAATATTCTGTGGATGAGATCAAGATGTTCTTCCTGTTCTCCCATTACACGAGCGCCATTGATTTCAGTGATGCTAAGGTGCTTGAGGCGAGGAAGGCCCTGGCTAAATTCGATGTGCTGTTCTATCGTTCGTCCCAGCTATTGGACGGCAAGGACGTGGAACCGGTGCAGGCAGGCTTCATCACCAAATACAAGAATGAATTCATCGCCGCCATGGACGATGATTTCAACACGCCTAAAGCTTTAGCTGCTTTATTCAATTTGATCAATGACACCAATGTCTTCATCGACCAGAACAAGGAAGACAGCTCCTATCTGGGTGTCATCTACCACGCGGTTGA
>JAYVSG010000172.1:0-1887 GCA_043775535.1 Candidatus Omnitrophota bacterium | reverse complement strand
GCAGGTTGATGGCCTTGCCCACGTAAATGATGTCCCTGTCGGCGTTGCGGTACAAATAAACGCCGCTGGTTACAGGGACAGACCTGACTTTTTCTTTAAGGCTGTCCATAACATCCACACATTGATGAGGCTGGAAATGCTGCTGGCGAGCGCGATGCCGCCGATCTTAAGCGGGAACATGAGAAGGACGTTCAATGCTGCATTGATGCCTAGACATACCGTCGCTGTCTTGACCGGCGTGCGGGTGTCCTGCAGGGCAAAGAAGGCCGAGGTCAGGATGCGGGCAGCACCGTAGAACGGCAGGCCTAACGCAAAGAACAGCAGGGCCTGCGCCGTGATGCGCGTGGACTCGGCATTAAAATCACCGCGCTCAAAGACCACATGGATGATGAAGGGCGCGAACACGGCCATGGCAATGGCCGCAGGCACAAGCACGATCATCAGCTTCTTCAGTGTATACATCAGTGTGGCGTTGAATTCATCCATCTTCCCCTCACTGGCCGACTTGGACATGGAGGGCAGGGCCACCGACGATAGGGCATACCCAAAAACTCCTAACGGGAATTGCACGATGCGGTTGGCATAATAGATGGCCGCGATGCCTCCGGAGCCCACGATCATGACCATGGATGCGCAGATGGTGTCGACAAAGACATTCAGCTGGTAAACCCCAGTGCCCCACAGACGCGGGATGATGAGACGACCGATCTTCTTGACGCCCTCATTATTGAGCGTCTTCGGCCATGAACAATGGACACCTTTCTTCTTGAGCGCCATCCATTGCACGGTAAATTGCAAGACCCCTCCGGCCAGCACACCGGCAGACAAAGCATACGCCAGTGGCCAGCTGAACAACGAGGCCAACCAGGCGCTGGCGATCATGGCCACATTCAAAAGACAGGGACCAAAGGACGGTGTAAAAAATTCCTGCAGGGAAAATAGGATCCCGGTCTGAAAGGCGGTGAGGGCGATCAGGATCAAATACGGGAACATGATGCGGGTCAATTCAACGGTCAGCCGGGATTGGGCCGGATCCGTAAACCCTGGGGCCATGAGCTTGACGATCCAGGGCGCCGCAATCATGCCAAGGATGGTCAGGCCGCCTAGGATGATCAAACCCCAGGCCATCACCGCATTGACCAGTTCCTGCCACTCCTCTTTGGACTTTTTCTGCGTATATTCCGCCAAAACCGGCACAATGGCCGCGTTGGCCGCCCCTTCACCCACCAGATCCCTCAATAAATTGGGGATGCGCTGGGCCACAAAGAAGGCTTCGGCCAAGATGCCTGTTCCCAGGAATTGGGCGATCACCACGTCCCGGATAAAACCTAAAGCACGCGAAGAAAGTACGCCTAGGGAAACGATCCCCCCCGACTTTAGGAGGGAACGGTGCGGCTTGGGGGCCTGAGATTTATCATTTGACATAAATTGGGCTCTTTGCTATTATTACGGCCTTACAACAAACGACTAAGGAGATTTGAAATGCCACAACGCCGTACAGCCATTAAAGATCTGCGTAAAAGCCACACCAGACGCATGCAAAATCTGGATGTTAAGACCGACCTGAGGAAGACCTTGAAGTCTTTCGTCGTCTCTACGACTGAAAAGAAGCCTGAATCCAAGGATCTTTTGAAGACCCTTTACAAGAAGCTCGATAAAGCGGCCAAGCGCAATGTCATGCACAAGAAGACCGCTTCCCGCCGTAAAGCCCGTTTCGCCAAGCTGTTAAATGCATCAACAGCTGCCAAGTCACCGGCTTCTAAGTAATCCCATCAGTTCGACCACAAGTTTTTCCACCGCGTAATGCGGATCGAGGCGGCTGCGCTTGATATTCAAGTCAGCCGCCTCTAATGCTTTCAAGCCCTTCTCAAATTTTTCTTTTTCCAA
>JAYVSG010000171.1:0-2333 GCA_043775535.1 Candidatus Omnitrophota bacterium | reverse complement strand
AAGTTTCCATTATTGCCCTGTGCATGGCTCTGACCATGCTTTTGAATGGTTTATGGAACAATGATTACCTGATCGCCTCCATGTGGGTCAAGTATTATCCATCATCATGGAAGGCCCATCAGGTGCTGGGGCTCTTGAATTATAATAATGGCAATTATCCAGAAGCCCGGGAGCAGCTGCTTCAAAGCTTGGATTATGGAGGCCGCGAGCGGGATGCGCGCATTGACTGTTATCTTGGCATGTCCTATCTGGCAGAGAAAGAATGGGACAAGGCCGCTATGCATCTGGCCCTGGCCCTGGATGCAGCTCCGGAATTCCCTGAGGCGTTAAAGGGGATGGCTATTGTTTTGAAAGAAAAAGGGCAGAGGGCGGCGGCCATGGGGTATTACCAGAAAGCCCTTGCCGCAGGCCGGAAAACATTTTCCAAGGAAGAGATAAAAGCGCTGGATGCCTATTTCTTAAACTGATATACTTGAAACATGAGAAGAAATTCCGCATTTACCTTGGTTGAGATCATCATTGTCGTCGTCATTCTTGGCATCATGGCGTCGATCGCCATTCCCCGGGTCATCGGTCCCAATGAGAGGATTAAGGCTTCGGAAGGGCAGCACACCCTTATTGCCATCATGGGGGCGCAAAAGAATTACTTTCTGGAGAACAGTGCCTACGCCACAGGTATGGGTAGTCTGGACATTACAATACCGGCTTCTTCTTATTTCAATGCGCCGGACCTTAGCAGCGCCAGTGCCGCTGCCCTGGCCACGGTGACCAGCACTGCGGGTACCTATGTCTTAAGTATCGATACCGCTGGTGTCATCACCTGTACGGATGGTACTATCTCCTGCGCGACCATCAAATGCAACATAGGGGGGAATCGATGCAATTAAGAAAGTCCGGTTTTACCCTCATAGAATTGATCATGGTGGTCTGCATCATCGGCATGATGGCCATCTTTGTAATACCCAATTATACCAAGACGGTCGCAAAATCGTATGAAAAAGCGGCTATGAACAATCTCACGATTGTCTTTTCCGCCCAGAAATTAAAGGCCAATAATGGGGCCAATTACCAGACAGCAGGCAATACGGCGGCCGTCAATACGAATTTAAGTCTGGGCATCATTGAGAACGGGGTTACCTATAGCTGTCCATTCGCGACGGGAACGACTTCTTTCGATTGCAGGGCCACCAAGGGTTCATTCAAGATAAAGGTGGATCAAAGCACTCCCACGGCGTGTTGTTGCGATACATTCACCTGCACTGTGGCGACCACTGCCTGCGGTGTGGGCAACTGTCCATAACATATGCGCATCCATCCTGGCGGTTTCACCTTAGTTGAAGCCATTGTCGGCGGGGTCATCTTTACGATCGCGGTGACCGGTGTCTTTGCGTCCTTGGCCTATATCAAACAGCCGGTGGTTGTTTCTGACAGCAGGCTGGTGGGGGCAAATTGCGGCGACCAATTCCTTGAAAGTTTACGGGCCAAGGTCGATGCCAGGGACTGGGGTGCCGTAGGCACACTATTAGAGCTCGGCGCCCATACCATCAATGGCGCTTCTACTCCGGCCATCGGGACCTTCTCCCAATGTTCAACAGCCACGTCCATTGATTATGTTGTCACTGCCGAGGCCAGCGGCGCCAGGAAGGTCGTGGTGACGGTCACATGGTAAGCACCCATAATCCCGCAAGGTCCGGTGTAACGCTTGTTGAATTGATCATCTCGACCGCTGTGGTCGGGATCATCATGTTGGGCGTCATGTCTGCGGAATATGCGATCCGTAAGCAAGGTGAGGCAGCCTTTAACAGTTCCAATTCCGCCATCCGTGCCCAGGTGATCCTGGATCATGTTCTGCATAATGCAGCCCAGGCCGTGGGCAGTGCGGCAGATCCAGGGGTTGTCATAAATCCTTTTGGTTGGGCCAATACGTTTTGTTTTCGGACCAGTATGGCCGGCCCTTCCTGGTCATGTTACTCGAAGGTGCCGGCGGGATTGCAATACACCGTTGGGACAACGATCGCTGCAACTATCGTGAGTGATCCGATCGTAGGCGTCCCATGTGGAACGGTGCTCATGGATGTCTCCAACCCTGCCTCCTGTATTTATGTGCAATTCACGCAAAATACCGCTGCAGGGGCCCAGCAAATGGTGTTCAGCGCCAAGGTGAGCGTGCCTGGTAACTCTGCGGCAGACCCCATCAAGACCGTTTCCGGCAGTGTCAGTCCTGCCGGGCAATCGATGTAGATCCCCCTTGTCATTTCAAAACGGATTTGTTAATATAACCACTCATTTGGGTCGGTAGCTCAGTTTGGGAGAGCGCGTCGTTCGCAATGACG
>JAYVSG010000170.1:0-3089 GCA_043775535.1 Candidatus Omnitrophota bacterium | reverse complement strand
CAATGCGGCTTTTCCATGCGCGCCGTCCAGATCCTAAAATCCTACGGCGTCCCTGTCAAGGACCACAACATCTTTGCTAGCGAAGAACTGCGCCAGGGCATCAAGGAATTCACCAACTGGCCCACCATTCCCCAGGTCTTCATCAAGGGCGAATTCGTCGGCGGCTGCGACACCTTGACCGAGATGCATGAGAACGGCGAGCTTAAAGAATTACTGAAATAAGTTTCAGACTAATTCATTTTCATCCCGGTTAAACGCGCGCCGCCGCCAGCCTTGAACTGAGGGGTACCTGCCAAGTAAATGGCATTGACTTCTTGGGCGGTCAAGGTCCGGCTGTAGATGCGGACGTCATCGATCGTACCGTTCAAATAGCCGTTACCGCCGCCATTGGTATAACGGCCGAGTTCGACGCTAACGATGCCTCCACTGCTCGGCGAGGTGTTAGCATCAGTCCCATCCTGCACCCCATTGACGTATACGGTCATCCCTCCTGTGCTGTTCAATGTGCCGGCAAGATGATACCAAATTCCCGTCTGCAATACCGTTGCTCCCGATGCTGCATGCCAACTGCCATTATATATGCTAAATTCAGCACCAGTGCCGCTAAGTTCCAAACGCCATATAATCCCTGATCCGCTGTCCTCCCCATAAATGATCTGCTCGCCGGCTAGGGCGCTTGGTTTTACCCAAGCTGTAACGGATGAATTGGTTAAGTTTGCGGCAATAGCCGAAGAGGTGATCTGTACATAATCATTGGAACCATCCAAACTTAAACCTCCAAGACGCTTGCCTGAGGTCCATGTCAGACCATTCGTCAAAGTACCGGAATTGCTTCCGATCGAATCTGCGGCTGATGTACCTGAACCATCATCCAGCTTCCACCATCCGACCAAACCGGCAGTGACATCAGCATGGGCTGTGGAGGAAAGAAGGAAGACTACGGTCAATAGCATCAAGGATCGTTCGCGCATATTTTCCTAATAACTATTCTTGTTGAGCTTGACCTTCCCCCGGAAGATCCAATAAATGCTGATGGTATAGGCCAGGACGATCGGCATACCGATCAGGGCGATGTTGAGCATGATCTTTAAGGTTTTGGGCGATGAGGCTGCATTATAAATGGTCAGGCTGTGTTCGGGATGCGGATTGGAAAAGACCATGTTCGGGAAAAGACCTGATCCAAACAGGAACATGAACAGCACAATGGCCGCACTCGACGAAAAGAATGCAAATGCATCCCAGCCCTTGTAAATGCAGCGCGGGATATTGGCGATCAGCAGGAGTTTGGCGACCGGTATAAGGAAGAGGACAGGATGAGCCCTTAGCTGTTCGACCATCTTGGGCGTATAGAGCATGGTGGCCATCGTCAGCGTCACATAACAGATGGCAAAGAATATGATGCAGTTCTTCACCCATCCCCGCACCTTGTCATGGAACTCCCCTTCGGTCTTCATCACCACATAGATGGCCCCGTGCATCATGCACACCGACACCACGGTAATGCCGCACAAGATCGCGTAGGGATGCAATAATCCAAGGAAGGTTCCCTGGAATTCCTTGTCCGCACCTAGTGGGATGCCCCAGATCAAATTACCCAAAACAACACCAAATAAGAAAGCCGACAAGATGCTGGCCAAGGAGAATGCCACATCCCAGGTCTGCCGCCACCACAGCATGGGCTGTTTACTGCGGAACTCAATGGCCACCGCCCTGAAGATCAACGCAAAGAGCAGCAGGAACACGGCCAGATAGAATCCGGATGCCAGCGTCGCGTATACGTCGGGAAAGGCCGCGAACAAGGCGCCGCCGCCCGTCACCAGCCACACCTCATTGCCGTCCCACACAGGGCCGATCGAATTGATCATCAAACGGCGCTCGGTATCGCCCTTGGCAAATAAATGCAAGGCCCCCACTCCCAAATCAAAACCATCAAGGATGGCGTATCCTGCCAGCAAGGCTCCCACTAAAATAAACCACACCAAATTAAGGTCCATAGTTCCTTATGCCCGGTGCTTCTGGGTCTCCGCATTGGCCTCGATCTCTTCCGGGCCGTGTTTGATCTTATCGTCGAACAAATAAATGAACAAGGCAAAGAGCAAGGCATAGATCAGGGTGAACATGATGAGCGATGTCAGGACATGTTCGGCCTTGACGGCCTTGGACAAACCTTCGCTCGTGCGCAGCAAGCCGTAGACGATCCACGGCTGACGGCCGATCTCCGCGGTCATCCATCCCAATTGATTGGCGGCCTGGGGCAACAGCACCGACGGGACAAGGATCATTAAGAGCCAGCGGGTCTCGAACAATCTGCCGCGCCACAGATAGAACAGGCAGGTCAGGGCCAGCACCAACAGAAAAATGCCGATCGCGACCATGGCATGATAGGTCTGGAATACCACATTGACCGGCGGCCGGTCCTCTTTCTTGAAGGAATTGAGCCCGGTCACGGGCTTTGTGGTATCCCGATGGATCAGCCAACTGAGCAATCCCGGAATGGTTGCGGCATTGCGAACCTTTCCCTCTTTTTCATCCACCCAGCCCCACAGATGCATATCGGCCGGTGCGTCCGCTTCGAAATGCCCTTCCATCGCCGCAAGCTTGGCCGGCTGGTTCCGGGACACCCCTTCGGCGCTGATGCTGCCCGTGATCACCTGCAAGATGGCGGCGATAACAGCCACCGCCAATCCCACCTTCATCGATGCCCTGGCAAACTCAATATGTTTTTTTTGAAGCAAATAGAAGGCACTGATACTGAGGACCAAGAATGCCCCCGCCTGCCAGCAGCCCATGACGACATGGCTCAACCGCTCCATGGATGAAGGATTGAAGACCATGGCCCAAAAATCCGTGATCTCGGCCCGTGCATTCACTCCCTCCCCGACAATATGATAACCCGCCGGGGTCTGCATCCAGGAACCAGCCACCACGATCCAGACGGAAGAAAAATGCGCCCCCAGACAAACCATGAGCGCGGCAAACCAATGCATGAAGGGCGTGACCTTGTCCCACCCGAACAGCAGGATCGCAAAGAAACCGGATTCCAGGAAGAATGCAAATACTCCTTGAGCTGCCAAGGCACTGCCAAAAAA
>JAYVSG010000169.1:0-10269 GCA_043775535.1 Candidatus Omnitrophota bacterium | reverse complement strand
ATCATGAAGGACCAAAAGGAATTTGACGATAAATATCCCGTCGATGTTTCCATGGCCCAGTTTGACGATGGCTATGCACCGGGAGAGTGGAATGTTGTCCTGCCTGACAATAAGCCGCGTGAAGTCGCTGTCGCCTTCATGTGGGCCTTCTAAACCGCTGCCATCCCTGCCGTCGCACCTGCACACATATTCTTTTTTTATTTTCCAAGATACGTCCTAAAGGTATAGAATAATTTCATCGTCAGGGGCACAGGCGTTTCCTGAATACTTCTAATGGTGGAGGTTAAATATGTCCAATGTGAGCGAGATCCTTAAAGCAAAAGGCGGTACGGTCTGGTCGGTGAGTCCTCAGGACACGGTCGGCCACACCATTAAATTGATGGCTGAGAAGAATGTCGGTGCCGTGCTGGTCCTGGAATCAACCAAGCTTGCTGGGATATTCACCGAGCGGGATTTTATACGGCATGCGGCCAAGCATGGCTTGCGGCCGGAGGAAGTGCTGATCAAGGACATGATGACCAGCCACATCCTTTCCATCACCCCCATGCAGAGCACGGAAGAATGCATGTCCATCATGACTACCAAACGCATACGCCATCTCCCAGTGATCGACGACGGGAAATTGGTCGGACTGATCAGCATCGGCGACATTGTCAACAGGATCATCCTGGATCACAAATTTGCCATCAGCCAGCTTGAAGGCTATGTGACAGGGGGATTGTAATGGCTGACCTTTTGCCGGAAAAATGGATGAAAGCGATCGCGGTCACAACAACGGTATTGGCGGTTGTCGCTGCCATCGCTTCGTCGAGATCGGCGTTCTTTATCGCCAAGGCGCAACTGTTGACGGCGCTTGAGGGCAGCCAGTGGACCTATTACCAGGCCAAAAGCATCAAACAGAACCTTGCGGAAATGCAGCATAAGGTCTTTGAAGCGAGCATCCTTGGCGCCACATCCACCGAACAAAGGGAGATGCTGAGCAAGAACATCATGGTGCTTGCAGATGAGTCCGTACGGTATGAGAAAGAAAAGTCCGAGATCAAGAATTTGGCTGAAGGCACCAACAAAGAGAATGCTTTAGTTGTCCGGATGGGCGGCCAATTTTCCCTGGCGGTGGTCTTCTCCCAAATAGGGATCATGTTATCGTCGGTCGGGGCGCTTTTGAAAAGGAAGGAAATGTGGGCGGTCGGCCTGGTGATCGGGTTCATTTCGATCGTTTACCTTGCCAACGGCTTCCTGCTCTTTTTTTGACGGATATGGGTGATATCAAGAAGGGCACATACGAGCATTACAAAGGCAAGCGCTATGAGGTGCTGGATGTGGCGCAGCACACCGAGACCGGCGAAGTGATGGTGGTCTATAAGGCATTGTATAAAGGGGATTTCCCCGACGGAAAGCTCTGGTTGAGGCCATTGGCCATGTTCATGGAAGATGTCACTGTGAATGGGGCGCTTGTGCCAAGGTTCAAGAAGGTGTAATTTATGGGAAACATTTTGAAGGGGAAGTGATGAAGGAAAAGATACCTGCGGATATTTATACAAAGTCCTATTATTTAACGGACAATGAGGGTTGCCTGGAATATGCCGGGGACCTCGATGCGCACATGCATCCGAAATTCCAGCGTGCCCTTGAGATCGCGGACATCAAGCCGGGCGAGAATGTCCTGGATGTCGGCTGCGGCCGCGGGGAATTGCTGTACTATTGCGTGAGGAAAGGCGCCAAGGCCTTGGGGCTTGATTACAGCCAGAGCGCCGTCGACATAGCCCGCCAGACCATCAACAGATTGCCGGAAGAGCTGCGCTCGCGTGCAGCGGCCCACGTGGGAGAGGCTGAAAGTTTTAATTACCCTGATAAATATGACGTCATTTTCTTTATTGAGATCACGGAGCACATGCATGATTGGCAGCTCGAACGGGCCTTCCGGAAATTCGACAGCATCCTGACCGATAAGGGTCGGATCATCATCATGACGCCTAATTACCTGTATGAACGTTACCTGCAGCCGGTGAAAAAGTTCCTCGACATACCGGCCAGGTTTTTTAAATGGCCCATGCGCATTGCCCGCGGCAAATATAAACCCGCAAGTTTCGGTGAGCTTATGGTGCGTATTTTCAGCATCAAGACCGACCGCGGGGAATTGAATCGTAAGATGCATTGCAATGTCATCTATCCGGCCCGCATGAGGGCCTTGTTGAAGGATTTTGATACCACTGTCCGCTGTGAAGACCCGTCGCTGGCGCCCATCAGCCTTTTGCTCAAGAAATGGATGGGCCGGGAGATCGTCGCCATTGCCCGCAAGAATACGCATGCATAAAAGTCCTGCCCTGACCTGGGACGAGCGCGGTTCACCCCGTTCTGAATCTTTCGACGACAAATACTTTTGCACCCAGAATGGTTATGCCGATGCCATGCACGTTTTTTGCGGAGGCAATCATTTGCAGGAGCGTTTTGCTGCACTTGATCCGGCAACCCCGGGCACATTTACCATTGTGGAAACAGGGTTCGGCACAGGGCTGGACTTTTGCTGCGCCTGGAAGGTCTGGCAGGAGCGTGCACCGGCATCCTGGAAGCTCGATCTGCTCTCCGTGGAGAAATTCCCCATTTCTTCAGAGGAAGTGCTCAGGGCTTTGGCCATATGGCCTTTGCTTGATGAACAGGCCCGTATTCTGGCCGCTGCCTATAAGCCCATGTCCTCTGGCATCGGTGTCTTTGATCTGGGGGGCAAGGTGCAGCTGACGATCGTCTTTGATGACATCGTTCCTGCTTTGGCGACCATGGCCAGGGAAGGTCTGGCGGGCAAAGGTGCTGATGTGCTGTTCCTGGACGGCTTTGCGCCTTCAAAAAATCCTGAAATGTGGAATATAGGAGTTTATGCCGGTTTGGCGGTTTTATCAAAGCCAACGACGACCTTGGCAACCTTCACTGCGGCAGGGCATGTCCGGAGGGGGCTTGAGGCCTGTGGCTTTGGGATACGCAAGGAAAAGGGGTATGGCGGCAAGAAACACATGTTGGCCGGTGATTTTCGCGGCATAAGCCCGGAGGACTTGACAGCGACGCTGTGGCATGCTAAACTTACAAAGTCATGAAGAACTTTAACATTCAAAAGCACCACGCGGCCTATTGTATGCTTTCTCCGGTATGGAGAAAGTGGACGGGGAAAGGTGTGTTTTGAATCGTTAAGTAAATAGCTCTAAATCGTACATTCAAACCACCGATCCTTAACTGGGCCGGTGGTTTTTTATTTTAACGGAAAGGAGGTGAATACCATGAAAAGCAATTATCTTGTGAAGCAAGACCTGGCGGACGAGGTCTTGAAGGTGACTGCCTTGCTGTACCTTGAGGATGCTCTTGTGAAGCAGGAGTTCGAGGATTGCAAGGAGCTCATCGAAACGGCCAAGGAATTGGGCGCAGAACAGGCCGATATCACGGATGTGATCACGGCATATTTGCGGAACCCCAAGAAGACCAGGAAAAATGGGACAGCAAAGACCCGTTTTGTTTAAAGGAGGACAATACGGCATGTCTCATATGTGGACCTAAAGAGGGCAGTCTGTTTGAGACTGTCCTCTTTTTTGTGGTATGATGGCTTCACAATGAAGAAGATCGCCGTGTTGATTTTTATTTCCGCGTTCATCCTTTTGCGTCCCTATCTGGTCCAGAGCGGGGGGTTTTGGTACCAGGGGGATGACCAGGATTATTTTTCCCATGCTGCTTCCATTGCCTTTGGCGCCTTCCCGTCCTATAAAAAAGAATACCTCGTCATTGATCAGAATTATCCCCAATCCAGCATAGGCAGCGGCCTTTTGGCTGCGCCTTTTGTTTGGGCCTTTTCTTTGATCGACCGTTTATCCGGTTCCGGGATCGCCGTTCAAAGGACTGCCGAGAACGTCCCGGGAAGCTGGTCCCAATTCGGCTTCCTTCTGGCGGCGTGTTTTTATTTTTCCTGCGCCTGTTTTTTGCTTTACCGCGGCCTCTGCCATGTCATTGAACAAAGGTTTGCCTTCGTGGCCGTGGCCTTGACGGTATTTTGCCAGGGCCTGCCCTTGTATGCCTTCCGGCGTCCCATATTCAGCCATACGACGGAGTTTTTCCTCCAAAGCATCTGTGTTTATTTCTTCTTAAAGAACTGTGTTTCAGAAAGCAAATATCCCAAGCTGTGGTGGCATTATCTTGCCCTGGGCGCGATCGGTGGGCTGATCTATCTCACCCGGTACAATGATGTGGGTTTTGCCTTGGGCTGGCCGCTCATCTTCATTTTGATGGCAGGCTTTAGTCTTAAGTCTGTCCAGAGCTGGCAAAAGGTAGGTTTGGCGGCCATCGGCTTCCTTTCCGTATTCCTGGTCTTTAAGTACTGGCCGGAAATGTCCAATCACTACACGCCTTACCAATGGGCGAATAAATTCCTCTTCCGCGAGATGACCGTGGCCGATATTACCAGGCGCATCACGCATATCCTTTTTGGTGTGGATTGGGGATTGTTGTATACGGCACCATTCGTCCTCTTGGGTTTTGGGGCGGCGATCTTCCTGAAATACCCAGCGAGGAAATATCTCTTATTGCTGCTGCCGGCGCTGCTGATCAATTTCTATGTGATCATCGTTTGGGGGTCATCGGGCGGATGGTATGGTTACAGGTACCTGATCCCCTCAGCCATACCAGTCTTGGTCGTACCCGTGGCGTTCCTGTTCAAGAGGGTCGAAGAAAGGGTTGGCAAGAAATTGACATGGTTCTGGTGCCTCTTGGCCATTCCGCCGGCATTGTCCATGGTCTGTTTTGAAGGGAACGGGACAGACCTTAATCTGTATACCCGAATGGAAGATTTTGGGATCACGGACTATAGCAATCCCGTTTATCAGGTCAATGCGTGGCACACCTTCCTTTTTAAGCCTGCGCAGTACCTGGGGATCCTTTGTTCTGGCGGGGTCCAGTACATCCAGTATGTAACTGTGTCGCTTCTTCAAAAATGTGGCATATTCACGAATGCCTTCTTCAGGAATTATAGTGGGCTTGAATTGTGGACGGTGCTTAAGATGGGTCTCGTTTATGCGTTGCCGTTTGCCTTGCTGGCATTGTTCCCTGGGAAGGATGAAAAGAGGACGGTCCATAGAGGACACGTGGCCTTATTCCTGGTGGCGGCCTATGCGTATATTTTTCTTTTGAACGTGGTCAATGCCCCGCTCGCTCATAGGGTCAAGGATGCCGGATCTTCGATCGAGAATGTCCTCAACCATAAGATGCTCCGGGAAAAGGATTACGGCTACCTGATCGAAATGGAACGTAAGGGAATGCGTCCGGACCGCTCTGTCTTGAAAGAGTTCGAGGAGTATTTCCAATTGGTGGTGGATTCTTTCCCGGGACAGGCGGATGCGTACGGCATGTTGGGGTATTGCAAGTATTATGCCGGCAAGGAGGCCGAGGCCATGCAAGCCTATGCGGCAGCGATACAGACCGATCCCGCATTCATGGGGTATTATTATAATGCCGCGGTCATCGCCTATAACAAGGGTGAATACGCGCAGGCCGGGGCTTTGGCGCAGCAGGCTTTGGCCTTGCCGCCGCTGTTGACAGCGCAGCATATCTTGTCTTCCGCACGGGTCTATGGGATGATGGTTGGGCAGATGGGCGGCGACCCCAGGGAAAAGATCATCCAATACCTGGAAGAGGAAATGCAAAAAGCTATGGAATTATTACGTTCGAGTACGGACCATTTGAGCGGGAAAACATCCGCCGTGCCTGATAAGGTGCTTCTTAAGTTAATGTGAGGTCTTATGAGCAATGCCATCCTCTTGATCTCCTGCCGCGATAATAAAGGCATTACGGCCGCCATTACCGGATTTATCGCCGGGAACAGCGGCAATATCATCCACGCCGACCAGCATATTGATGAACAGAGCAATACCTTCTTCATGCGTATCGAATGGTCCCTGGCCGGTTTTGGGATCGGGCGCGAAGGGATCGCGGCGGCATTCACACCCATTGCCCAAAAGTTCCAGATGATCTGGGAGCTGCATTTCACCGACCGCAAGATCCGCACCGCGGTCTTTGTCAGCAAGCACCTGCATTGTCTGCATGACCTTCTATACCGCTACAAGGCGGGCCAGTTGGCCTGCGAGATCCCGCTGATCATCAGCAACCATCCGGACGCATCCGACCTCGCCCGCGACCATAAGATCAAATTCCATGAATTCGCTGTGCTTAAAGAGAACAAGCTTGAACAGGAAAAGAAGCAGGCAGCCATCCTGGAGAAGGAAAAGATCGATCTGGTCATCCTGGCCCGTTACCATCAGATCTTGACCCCAGCTTTCGTCGACATTTATAAGAACCGTATCATCAATATCCACCATTCGTTCCTGCCGGCCTTTGCCGGCAAGAACCCATACCTGCAGGCCTATGAGAAAGGCGTGAAGCTGATCGGTGCCACTGGCCATTATGTGACCGCTGAGCTCGACCAGGGTCCCATCATTGAGCAGGACACCGTACGCATCAGCCACCGCGATTCACCTGTAGATCTGATGCGCAAGGGGGAAGACCTGGAGAAGGTGGTCTTAAGCCGTGCGGTGCGCTGGCATCTGGAAAAGAAGGTGCTCTGTTATGGCAATAAAACCGTGGTATTCGATTGAGTATGTTCGAACACTATAAAGAGCCCATCTTACCGCGGCACAAATTTTTGGTCCGCATGCTGGAAGCGGCGGGCATCGGTGCGTCCATGTTCGTCGTGACCATCACCTTAGGGGTCTTTTTGTTCTGCGGGGTCGAGCATGAGACCTTCATCGACGGGATGCTCAATTCCGTCATGGTCATGACCGGTCTGGGGCTGGTCAAGGACATCACGACCCAGCCGGGAAAGGTGTTTCTGGCAGGCTATGCCTTGCTCAGTGCGGTCGTGTTCTTTTCTGTACTGGCGATCCTGTTCTCACCGCTGCTTCATCGTCTGCTTCACAGACTGCATTTAGAAGATCGTAATAAGGATTAAACAACAGGTGTAAGGGGCGGGACAGGGGGCGGCGGAGGCAGGGGTGCGAATTTGTTCTTGTCGATGGCCTTCATGTACGCGTCTTCCCGAGCGACCTTTCCGGCTTTGACCAATTCCATCAACGAATCATCCATCAATATCATGCCCTGCCCGCGGTTCATCTGGATCTCACTGGTCAGGCGCATGGTTTCTCCCGCCTGTATGATATTGCCGAGGGCTTGGGAACGCACGAGGATCTCATAGGCGGCATGCCGGCGGGTCTTGTCCTTGCTGGGCAAAAGCTGTTGGGCCACGATGGCTTTGAGATTATTGGCCAGGATGGTGCGTATCTGGTTCTTTCGATTCGGCGGAAAGGCGTCGATGATACGGTCGATGGTCTTGGCTGCGGAATTGGTGTGGAGCGTGCCAAAGACCAGGATACCCATCTCGCTGGCGGTCAAAGCCAGTTCGATCGTTTCCCGGTCGCGCATTTCACCGACTAAGATCATGTTGGCGTCGCTTTTGATGGCGGTGCGTAGGCCGGTGGTAAAGGTTTCCGTGTCCTTCCCCACCTCGCGGTGGGAGATCAGGGATTTTTTATTGGCATGGGTGAATTCCACCGGTTCTTCAATGGTGATGATGCGCTGCGCGAAATTGGTATTGATATAGTCGATGATGGCGGCCAGTGACGTGGATTTACCGCTTCCCGTCGGTCCGGTGATAAGGACGAGGCCGGAACGCCATTTGGCGAAGTTCTTGATGACCGCGGGTAGTTCAAGTTCTTCGATGGTGCGGATTTTCGATGGGATCAAGCGGAACACCGCACCTAGCCCGAAGAAATGCCGGAAATAATTGGCGCGGAAGCGCGCTTCAGTCCCCAAGGCATAGGCAAAGTCCAAGTCGCCCCTTTTGGTGAAAAGTTCCCAATCTTCCTTGGAAGCGATCTCGGAAAGCAGCTTGGTCATGCTTTCGCGGGTGAGTGTCTCGGGGCCCGCTTCGACGAGTTTTCCATGCAGGCGCAGTTTAGGTTTCTGGCCCTCTTCCATGTGAAGGTCGGAGCCGCCTTTTTCCATCAGGTCTTTGAATAGTATATCTAATTCAGCCATAGGTCTTATTGGTTAAGCATTTGCTGCATGGTGGTTGGATTTGTGGCTCGTTCACAGGCATCGTTGTTTGAGATCACGCCATTTCTGGCCAAGGCTTCAAGTGAATGATCCATTAAGAACATCCCCGCGGCCCTGCCTGTTGCCATGGCATTGCCCATTTGTGAGATCTTGCCTTCGCGGATCAGGCTCGCGATGGGGGAATTGACGATCAGGGTCTCGTAGGCAGGAACCATCCCGCTGCCGTCTTTTTTGGGGATCAGCTGCTGGCAGATGACGCCCCGCAGGGATTCCGAGATCATATTGCGCATAATGCCTTGTTCTTCCGCTGGAAAAGAGTCGATGAGGCGGGAAATGGTCTGCGCGGCATTGACCGTATTCATGGTGCCGAAGACCAAATGGCCGGTTTCCGCGGCGCTCACCGCCAATTGGATGGTGGCCAGGTCGCGCAATTCGCTGACGACCAGGATGTCCGGGTCTTCGCGCAGGGCCGCACGCAAGGCATTTCCCTGCGAGAGTGTGTGTATGTTGACCTCACGCTGCGTGATTTGGCATTGCTTGGGTTCGTAAATGATCTCGATGGGCTGCTCGATGGTGATGATATGGTCATGGCGGTCAGCATTGATCATGTTGATCAAGGTGGCCAGCGACGTTGTCTTGCCGCATCCGGCGGTGCCAGTGATCAGGACCAGTCCCTGGGCCCACTTGCACAGGTTGGCGCAGGAGGCAGGCATGCCGGTGCTCTCGAATGTGGGGATCTCCATCGGGATCAGGCGGACCGTCAAATTGTAGCCGTTGCGCTCTTTCATGAGCGTCATGCGGAATCGTCCGTAGCCGGGGATGCTGTGCACATATTCCCCGTCGCCGGTGGCTTCAAAATTGGCGATGACGGCTTCAGGCAGGTCATTGGTCAAAAGGCCTTTGACCTGCAGGGCATTCAGGCAATAAGAGGTCATGCGTTGAAGCTGTCCAAATTTACGGAATAGCACAGGGTTCTGTGCGGTGATGTGCACGTCGCTGGCATCCATGCCGCGGGCAAAGGCCAGCATTTCATCGAGGGAATTGGCAGGGCCTATCTGTGTCGGCGGCATGATGGCCGAGGTACCGCGGCCTGTCTGGCCGGTAAAATCGGGCGGAAGATTCGCATATGTTTTATTATCACTGGAAATCGGTGCGGACATGTGCTAATTATAGGACACAATTTTACGACGGCAAGCTTAAAGAAAGGAAATTTCATGAACACGTTCGTCTTGGGTATTTTATTCCTGTGCGCCGGAATGGTCCCGGCATTTGCTGCTGTCCAGACAGAAGAGATCGATTATGTTTCCGGTGATACGACCATGAAGGGTTATCTGGCTTACGACGACAGCACCGACGCCAAGCGTCCCGGGGTCATTGTGGTGCATGAATGGTGGGGCCATAATGAATATGCCCGTAAACGCGCGCGCATGCTGGCGGAGCTGGGCTATGTGGCCTTTGCCGTTGATATGTACGGGGACGGCCGGGTGGCGGAACATCCGAAGGAAGCCGGGGAATACATGCAGGCAGTTGCCGGTAACCAAGAGGTGTCCAAGGCGCGTTTCATGGCAGGTTTGGAAGTGCTCAAGGCTTTCCGCCTGACCGATACGGCGCGTCTGGCAGCCATCGGCTACTGTTTTGGGGGAGCGACCGTTCTCAATAGGGCGCTTGAAGGTGCTGACCTGGCCGGAGTGGTGAGTTTTCATGGTGCCTTACAGCCCCCGGCAGAAGATCTTCCCAAGGGGCAGGTCAAGGCCAAGATCCTGATCTGTCATGGCGGGGCCGACAGCTTTGCACCGGCTGAACAAGTGGCTGCGTACAGGGCCGCACTCGATAAGTCAGGGGCGGATTATATCTTCAATGTGTATGAAGGCGCCAAGCACGGGTTCACCAATCCGGACGCTGATGCGCTCGCCGCGAAATTTGGCATGGATATTGCGTATAACCCCCAGGCAGACGCTAAGTCCTGGGAAGATATGAAGGAATTCTTCAAAAAGCTGTTTTGAAGGCGGTCAGTAGTGTGGTATCATTTAATTATGAAGAAGAAATCATCAGGTTTTACCCTGGTCGAGCTGATGATCGTCATCCTGGTGCTCGGCATCCTGATGGTGATCGCCCTGCCCGGCCTTTTGCGCTCTAAAATGGCGGGTAATGACGCTTTTGCCAAGCAGTCCCTGAAGGCCATCAGTTCCGCAG
>JAYVSG010000168.1:0-3275 GCA_043775535.1 Candidatus Omnitrophota bacterium | reverse complement strand
ACCTTATCCTTTTCAGTATTGTCCGGGTTAAGAGCCTGAAATCTTTAGGTGTCCCTGATGCCGAGCTTATGTCCCAGGGGGTCCTACTTCTTAATATGCAAATGGGAGGGATGCTCATTGGAGGCATTTTGTGGGGCATCTTGGGGGATAAGCGTGGGCGTTTGTCCGTGTTGCTTGGTTCGATCTTCCTTTATTCTGCAGCGAACATCGCCAATGGTTTTGTCCATTCGGTTGAGTCATATGCCATCCTGCGTTTGATAGCCGGGATCGGCTTGGCAGGGGAGTTGGGGGCGGGGATAACCCTGGTCAGTGAGGCCATGCCCAAGGAAACCCGTGCCTATGGAACGACCATTGTTGCGACGGTGGGGATATTGGGCGCCATTGTCGCGGCCTTGATCGGTGATCTCTTTGATTGGCGCACGGCATATTTCATCGGCGGGGCCATGGGGATCGGGCTTTTGCTTCTGCGCATCAAGGCTAGTGAATCCGGCATGTTCAAGAAGGTACTCGGCCAAAAGGTAAAGACAGGCAGTCTGGGGCTTATTTTTCGCTCGCTTCCAAGCACATTGAAATATTTGTGCTGCATCCTCATCGGTGTGCCGTTATGGTTCGTGGTCGGGATCCTGATCACCTTCTCACCGGAATTCGGCAAGGCTTTGGGTATGGCCGAGGTGCCCAGTGCGGGCAAGGCAGTGATGTTTGCCTATATCGGTCTGGCCATCGGTGATCTGGCCAGCGGCTTTTTGTCCCAGGTTTGGCAAAGCCGTAAGAAGGCGGCGGCTTTGTTCATGTTCTTGAATGCTGCTTTTATTTCCGTGTATTTGTTTAACCCTGCACCTACGCTGGGCATATTTTATTTAACATGTTTGGCATTTGGTTTTGCCAGTGGTTATTGGGCAGTCTTCGTTACCATTGCCGCTGAACAGTTCGGTACGAATATCCGTTCCACGGTGGCGACCACTGTCCCTAATTTTGTGCGCGGGTCGGTTGTGCCCTTGACGTTGACCTTTCAATCCTTAAAGGTTTCCTGTGGGGCGATCAACGGTGCCATGATCGTGGCAGGGGTTTGTTCCATCGCAGCATTTGTGGCTTTGGCAGGATTGGAAGAAACTCACGGGAAGGAACTGGATTATACGGAGTGAGTTTTTAACAAGAAAATTTTTGACATCACCTTAAATGCGGTTAATATAGTTGGTAAGTGGCCTGCCACCCAAAATTTTAAACCAAATAACATTAGATAGAGGGCATGTATGAAAAAAACAGTTTTATTTCTCGCAGTCGTTTTTCTCGCAACAAATTTGATCGGCTGCGGTAAGAAACATAAAGATGAGACCAGCCTCGAAGGTCTTAACGGTGTTGTGTCCGAGAATGTCGTGTCCGTGGGAGATCCTTTCGCGGGCCAGGTGGCGAATGGTGAGATTCCTGTCATTGTTGAGAATGCTGAGAATGCCCTGACCCAGCCTGCCGGTGAAATGGCTGCTGTTGCCACTGCTGCAGTTGCAGGCAAGCCGACAACCAAACAGATCCAGCAGGCGTTGAAGGCTGCCGGTTTCTATAATGGTAAGATCGACGGCGATATCGGGCCCAGGACCAAGAAAGCCATTGAAGCTTTCCAGGCCCAGAACGGTTTGAAGGCGGATGGTAAGGTCGGTGCCAGGACATGGAAGGCCCTTTCCGCCCACTTAGGCCAGGCTACTGAAGTTACGAATCCTACCGCGGTTGAACAGGCCGTCGGGCAATAAGGTGTAAGCAAAGCATATCCTTGGGCCCGGCATTCTTTGCCGGGCCCTTCTTATTTCTATGGAACGCGAACAATTACAATTACCCAACGCTGCCGATAAGCTTTTACTCCATTCCTGCTGCGCTCCCTGTTCGGGGGAGCTGATGGAGGCAGTGATGGCCTCCGGTATCAATTTCAGCATTTTCTTCTACAATCCTAACATCCATCCCAAGCGCGAATACGAGATCCGTAAGGAAGAGAATATCCGTTTTGCCAATAAGATGGGTATTCCATTCATCGACGCGGATTATGATACGTCCAATTGGTTTGCCCGTGTCAAAGGCATGGAATTCGAGCCGGAGAAGGGTATCCGGTGTACCGCATGTTTTGACATGCGTTTTGAGCGTACAGCCCTCTACGCCCATGAGAACGGGTTTAAAGTCATTACGTCCTCGCTCGGTTTGTCCCGCTGGAAGGATATGGACCAGATCAATGGTTCCGGCGTGCGTGCGGCAGACCGTTATCCGGACATGACCTACTGGACATACAATTGGCGTAAGAAAGGCGGCGCTGACCGCATGTATGAGATCGCAAAACGGGAAGAGTTTTATCAGCAGGAATATTGCGGGTGCGTGTATTCTTTAAGGGACAAAAACCTGTACCGGATGAAAAGTGGTTTTAGCCGGCTTGAGATAGGACAGAAATTCTATGGAAGCGGATCCACAAACGAAAAAAACTGAGACAGCCGGCGGGGTTGTTCTCAATAAGATAGGGCGCGTCTTGGTGGTCAGCCAGCGCGGCACGTCATGGTCTTTGCCTAAGGGGCATATCGATCCGGGTGAGGATAAGTTACAGGCTGCCATCCGGGAGATCGCCGAAGAGTCGGGCATATTGCGCCTGACCTTGGTCAAGGAGCTTGGTTCTTACAGCCGTTATAAGATAGGGCCCGGCGGTGTTAAAGAAGATAAGAGCGAGCTCAAGGTGATCCATATGTTCCTCTTTAACACGGATGAATCCAAGCTGCAGCCTACGGACCCACACAATCCTGAGGCGCGTTGGGTACACATAGACGATGTTGAGGGGCTTTTGACCCACCCTAAAGATAAGTTATTCTTTAAAACAGCGCGCAGCCAATTCCCTCCCAGATGATAACAGATCACTCTAAAGACTTTGTACGTACTCCCGGCCATATTTGGTTGAATGCGGCCAGCGAGGGCCCCATCCCTAAGGTTGCCGCAGAAGCCCTCAAGGAAGCGGTCGGTTGGAAGTTGTCCGTCCATGAATTGACCATCGCAAAGTTCCAGCAGGTCCCCTTGGAGCTGAAGAAGGCGCTTTCAAGCTTTATCCACGTACCGGCGGATGAGATCATCTTGGGAAATAGCGCTACCTATGGCCTGCATTTGCTGGCCAATGGCCTGGCCCTTAAAGCTGGGGATGAGATTGTTCTGATGCGTAATGATTTCCCGACCGACATCCTCCCATGGCTGCATTTAAAGGACAAAGGAGTCCTGGTCCACCAGCTGAAAGGTGCGGGGGAGGTTCTGACGCTCCAGGA
>JAYVSG010000167.1:0-6401 GCA_043775535.1 Candidatus Omnitrophota bacterium | reverse complement strand
CTGTCCCACCTGTTTGGGGTCTTTATACCTGTTCTTTATAGGCACTTTTAAATCTTTACCAACCACTTTTACTTCTAAATTAACATTTTCATGGATTATTTGCTCCACTAATGCGGTTGATTTAGGCACAACACTGGATATTACAACCACTTTGAATAAATAGCCGTTCTTTTTGAAAGTATTCAGTATTTTACGCAGATCTAGGGCCAGATCACGGGCATTTGTGGTGGTTTCGAGGCGCTCGACCCTTAAAACCCTAGTCCCGCGCACCGCACCCACAGAAATAGTGGTGTTGCCTATATCAATCGTGAGGATCATTAAATGAGCACCTGACTTACGGAGCCGCAGGCGACGTCAAGTCAGCCTGTGCGAATTTAGATAGGAATATTGACGGCCTAGTCAATATTCCTATCTTCCTTATAAACCTAATATTTTCGATCTTATAATACTATAGTTACGTTCCGAGGATATTAAATAATACTCCTTAAGCTCCCAAGCCTTAGGCTTTGGCTGGAACAGGGAAACATCCAGCCGGTCCATGAGCCTGCCGTCCTTGACCGCGCGGAAATCATATCCCGCCGCCCTCATGATGGGCCAGCTGCCGGCAAAATCCCAAACCGAGGACTTCAAGAAACACCCCGCGGCCCTGCCGATGGACGGCCAACACAGGTTCACCACGGCGCAGGCATGGATCATGATATGAAAATCCCTTTCCTTCCAATTGAATTTATGGAAGAACGTATCGTTGCAAAAGAACAGGGACGCAGGACCAAGCTGTTCATCCCGCGGCGTGATCAACTGCCTCTTTTCCTTGTCCGTGAAGGCTTCCTGCACGAAATAGGCATAGGTGCCGTCACAAAAGAATAATTCCCTCAGGACAGGGAAATATACAACGCCTAGCCAGGGTTTTAAGTCCTTCATCACACCCAAAGAGATCCCAAAGGTCGGCATGCGATTGGCATAAAGCCGCGTCCCATCGATAGGATCCACCGACCAGATATATTTAGCCTTATCGAGGACGGCTTGGTCCAGGTATTCCGCAACCTTAGGATCTTCCTCGTCGATCAAGATATGCGCAGGGTCGGCCAGGATATCGGCCAGCTGTTCCCGGCACAATCTGGAAATGGCCTTGTCCGCCTTGGTGATGACAGTCTGGTCCGGTTTCAGGCCAGGCTCGCTGTCATTGATATGGTCCAGGGCGATCTTGCCGCCCTTCTGGACGAAATCCAACATACGTTCTAAATATACTGCGGCGCTCATATCACCTTTGCGGATAGAATAAAGCCATGCTGTTGGTAAAACCATGCAGGAAATTGACCCCGCCCACCGGACCTATCTCCCCCGCACAAAAGAAACCTGCCGCCGGTATGGGACCCAAATGCTGCTGGATGATGCGGATATCATGATCCTGCTGGCCAAATAAACCGAACCCGCGGCCATTGCAGGTGAACACCAAGGCGCCGTGAGGGGCAATGGCATGCGGCCTGTCCTTATGCATTTTCAAAAGCTCATGCAGGTCTTCATTGGCGGTCTTGGCGTCGCGGAGGTGGAATTGCACCGTCTGCCCGGCACGCACAAGCTCGCCAACAACGCCCGCCCCATTGGCCGGATCAACAGACAAAATACCACGGACCAGGAAATCCCCGCGCTTGAATTCATGCACATATTCATTGGTGGCAATACCGATCAGGATGAGCTGGCGGGCCAAATGCCTGTCATACTCCGTGCCACTGTTGAGCACCGCTTCCAACACTTTATAGAAAGGCTTACCGCCCAATTCATAGATGATGTTATTCTCAGCCTTGGTGATGATGTAGGTCTCGCCGACGGGACGGCAACCCTGGGACACCACCGTTTCAACGGAAATATTCCCCTTTAAGCAAACCCCGACCAGCCCTTCCTGAAATACTTCACCATCCACGATCAAGACATTTTCCTGGGGACCGGACGCAGCGCTGGCAAGCCCGCCCACAATGGAAGAGCCGGGATAAGCAAGGTTCAATTTGGCCAGGAAACCATTGGCATCGATCAAGAACGGGTCCGGGAAAACCAAGAAACTCGGCCGTTCATTCGGGTACACTTCCAAAAAATTATACCAGTCGGCAGGGATGCGCAGACCTTCCAATTCAGCCTGGTTCAGTGAGAACGGGACAAGCTCGACCCCGGGCAAACGGGCCAGCATCAAGGACGCCGACGGCCTACCCTCGATCTCCTTATCGGTGCCGATGATGCCGGCACAGGTGCAGCACAAAAAATGACGGACCTTCACCTGGTCCCTAAGTGCCCTGTACAGCTCAATAGGGTCGTAGGGTTGCCAGGGGCAAACATAAAGCACCCCAAGGTCAAAAGCACCCTCGACACCTTCCAAAAGGTCGGTGATGATGCGATCATCCTCGGAGGCATCGGTCAAACGGTTGATAAATTCCATGGGCTTATTATAAAGAAGAATCAGAGGGACACAATACTTAATTCGCGCACGAGCGGATCATCAGGATGGGAATGTCGGTTTTATGACGCAAGGTATCTGCAACACTGCCCAGAATAACGTCCTTTACAAAGGTATGGCCGTGCGTGGCCATGGCGATCAGGTCCGCCCCCTCTTCTTCCGCGACCTTCAAAATGGCCGCAGCAGGCTCCCTGCCCTGGAGCAGGAGAAAGCTTGCCTTTACCCCGCCCTGGACCAGCGCATCACGCTGGTCATTCAAGTAGGCCTGGTCTTTCTTGATCTCTTCGGAATCCGCTAAATTAAGCTGATCCTGCAAACGGGCCGCAAAACCATCTGCCACATGCACCAGAACGATCTCGGCGCCGGTCAGTTTGGCCAGGGGCCGGATATGGTCGAGTATGGCCTTATCTGTTTGGGAATTATCCAAGGGAACTATGATCTTCTTATACATATCATCCTCCGAACCAGGAACGGAATGTTTGGAATAATAAATAGATATTCAACCCGCCGATAATGATCGTAATGAACCACGCCATCGCTTTGAGCCACCCCGGGTTGACGAATTTACCCATCTTGGCCTTATCGGAAGTGAACAATACTAACGGTACTACCGCGAAGCTCAATTGTAAAGACAAGATAACCTGACTTAAGACCAGCAGGCTGCCCACCCCTTTTTCACCGTATATCGCCGCAACAATGACGGCAGGCACGATGGCAACCAAACGGGTCAGCAGACGGCGCATCCACGGACGCAGGCGAATGTTCAAGAAACCTTCCATGACGATCTGCCCTGCCAAGGTGCCGGTCAGGGTGGAATTCTGTCCCGCTGCGAGAAGGGCCACAGCAAACAAGGTGCTTGCCCATGCCGCACCAAGGGCCGGGGTCAAAAGCTTATAGGCATCGTTGATATCAGCAACGCCCTGATGCTCCGTCCCATGAAAGGCAGCGGCGCTCAGGATGAGGATCGCCGCATTGATGAAGAAGGCGCAGAGCAAAGCGCCGGTCGAATCGATGGTGGCATATTTGATGGCCATCTTCTTACCCGCATCATTGCGCTCAAAGGCACGGGTCTGGACGATGCTCGAGTGCAGGTATAGATTGTGCGGCATGACCGTAGCGCCCAGGATCCCTATGGAGATATACAACATGGTTGGATTGGTAACGATCTCCGGCCTAGGGATCAATCCCTGCAATACGGCAGGCAGAAACGGATGCGACACGGCCATTTCATAGGCAAAACAACCGCCGATCATGACGATCAGCCCCGCGACCAGACATTCCATGATGCGAAAACCTTTGTTCTGAAGGAACAATATGATCATGACATCAAAGGCAGTGATCAAGACGCCGACGACCAGAGGAATACCGAACAGCAGGTTCAAGGCAATGGCGGAACCGATGACCTCGGCCAAGTCACAGGCGGCAATGGCGATCTCACACAGCACCCACAAGAACATGGCCACCGGTTTGGAATAATGGTCCCTGCAGGCCTGGGCCAGGTCGCGCCCGGTCACGATCCCCAGCTTCAATGCCAGATGCTGCAGGATGATGGCCATGACATTGGAGATCAGAACGACAGATAAAAGTGTATACCCGAACTGGGCTCCCCCTGCCAGATCAGTGGCCCAATTGCCCGGGTCCATATAACCGACAGCGACCATGAGACCCGGACCCACAAAGGCCAGCATCTTGCGCCAGAACGATGCATTCGCCGGCACACTTATCGAAGAATAGACTTCAGGTAAACTGGGAGTTGTAACATCCCTCCGCCATGCGCTTTTCATACTCTCTCCTGACATTCCCGGCAGACGCCGTAAAAATGCATTTCATGTCCTAATATCTTAAACCCTTTTTGTTCCAGGATGGGATGGTAACGCTTCTCTTCATCCAGATCAGGGAATTCAATATGTTTATGGCAATGCACGCACATGGCATGGTGGTGCTTGCGTTCATCATAAAGATGCTCGTAATGCTTATGTTTGTCCCCGAAGGCGGTCTCACGGATGATGCCTGCCTCCAGCATCTCATGGATGGCCCGGTACACCGTGGCTCTGGATACGGCAGGCTGCAGCTGACCGCAGCGCTTGGCCATTTCCTCCGCCGTAAAATGCTCGTGCGTGCGCATGACCAGGTCAAAGACAGAACGGCGGCCACGGCTTAAACGCACCTCCCGCTGCACCAGGAAACCCTCGTACTTCTCCTGCTCCTTAGCAATGGCCGCTGTTTTCATATGAGATACTGTATCATTTTAAAGATAAAAAGCAAGAGGTATTTCCATACCCCTTTATTTAGGACCGTATCAGCTTTTCCACTTAATAGAGCAGCCCATGGAGGGCTTTTGCTTCACATCCACAGGGCGGCCGGCAGCCATGTTGTTCAAAGCTTCCTTCAATTCTTCACGGGTCACCGCGTCCTCGTCCTTCCAATTGTCATCGATACGGCCATGATAGACCAGCTTCTTTTCCTTATTGAAGAGGTATATATCCGGCGTGCACTGGGCGCGGAAGGCATCCGCAACTCTTTGGGATTCATCGACCAGATAAGGAAATTCCAGCCCCAGCTCCTTGATCTTGACGAGCATCTTATCAGGAGCATCATCCGGGAAATCCGGGTTGATATTGGGATTGATGGCAACGGTATTGACCCTCATCCCCTTGGCATATTTACCCAGCTGGACCACACGCGACCACACGGCCAGAGCATACGGACAGTGATTGCAGGTGAAGATCACCAGAAGCCCGCGGTCGCCGAACATCTCAGCACCCTTGTACAACTTGCCGTTGGGGTCCTTCAATTCAAATGCCGGCATTGCGGTGCCGAGCGGTATTTTGATAGATTCCAGTAAAGCCATGTTATTCCTCCTAGTAAAGCCGCAGACAGCTGGGTGAATTTTTTAAGGCGACTGTTGTCCCGGCAGTCTACATCACCGATTCTGAAATACAGGCCCGAAGGGCCGTTGTATTTCTGACATGTCAACAAAGACTGCCGGAAATAGACAACCCGGAGCCGTAAAAATTTACCCAGATGGCTGTGACTTTAGCATGTTGAAAGAGCTTGATTAATACTAGAAACACAGTATAAATTAACTATATGAAAAATCAACTCTTAGTGAAACAGTACCAGCTTGGCCCCATGGACAATTTCTTATACCTGCTGGGCGATCCGTCCACCAAGGAAATGGCCATCGTGGACCCCGCTTGGGACGTTCCCTTTCTTTTATCAGAAGTGGAACGCCTTGGGTATAAACTTACCAAGACCTTCCTCACCCATGCGCATCATGACCACGTCAACGGCCTGGCCGAACTACAATCCATCTGCAAGGTGCCGACCTATGTTTCCAAACACGAATTGCCGCTGTTCACCGCAAAACTCAAAGACCTGACCCCCATTGCACCCAATGCCAAATTGCCTTTAGGGAATATCGTTTTCGACGCGCTCTACACCCCCGGACATTCGCCCGGCTGCCAGATATTTCTGGCCGACGGCCATGCCATTTGCGGGGACCTCATCTTCGTCCACGGCTGCGGCCGCTGCGACCTGCCGGGGAGCGACCCCAAGGCCATGTACGATTCCCTCTACAATGTCTTGATGAAACTGCCTGACAGCACCATGGTCTACTGCGGCCATGATTACGGCGAAACACCGACTGGCACCATAGGCGGCCTCAAAAAGACCAACCCCTACCTGCAATGCTCTTCGTTGGATGAATTCTTAAGCGACCGGATGGGGATTTAATTCGCGGCTGATTCTTTGACTTCACGCTCAGCCGTCATCAGGGCCGTGGTCAGGTCGTCCATGTCGCCTTCCAGAATAGCCTCCAGCTGATGGCTGGTAAAACCAATGCGATGATCGGTGACACGGCGGTCGGGGAAATTGTAGGTGCGGATCTTCTCACTGCGCTCACCGCCACCGACCATGCTCTTGCGCTCTGCGGCCTCGGCTGCGTGCGCCACCG
>JAYVSG010000166.1:0-10070 GCA_043775535.1 Candidatus Omnitrophota bacterium | reverse complement strand
CGCAAACCTTCCTTAGCCCGGTTGAAATTAGCATCCAGGATACGGTATAACCTTTTGTCTGTCACGACTTTTTGATCTTTTCGATGATATTCGTGGTGGAAAAACCGCTGATGTAGGTGAGGAATTCCGTCTTCTTGGCAATGTCGGCACCGACCACGGCCTTACCCTTCCAATCCGCACCCTTGATGAGCACGTCTGGCTTAACAGCCTTGATCAAATTATACGGCGTGTCTTCATTAAAGATGACGACAAAGTCCACGCATTCGAGTGCAGCTAAGACAGCGGCCCGGGACTTTTGCGGACAGATGGGACGCAGAGGACCTTTGATACGGCTGATGGACCGATCGCTGTTCATCCCGACGATCAGCACACGATCACCCTTCTTTGCGGCCTGCAAATAGGTCACATGCCCCAAATGCATCAGGTCAAAACAACCATTGGTAAATGCAATGGTCTTTCCTGATCTGCGCAGGACGGATAATTTCTTCTTAAGTGCTTCAATACCAATAATTTTCTTCGCTGATGGAATCATATGGACACAGCATTGCCCCAGAAATGCAGGCGATACCCCTTATTCTGTCAGTTTGTTTTCAACGATCTCGCAGATGGCGTGGAAAATGACCAGATGCGATTCCTGGATGCGCGCGGTCACAGGCGAAGCCGCGACGATGGCGATATCGCACAATGGAGCAAGCTGTCCACCGGTACCGCCGGTGACACCCACGGTCGTGATCCCCATGGACTTAGCCTGCTTCACTGCTTCCAGGACATTCTTGGAATTACCGCTGGTGGTGATGGCGATCAGCACATCCCCCTTTTTACCCAGAGCCTGCAGTTGGCGGGAGAAAACAATATCAAAGGTATAATCGTTGCCCAGGGCGGTCAACGCCGAAGTGTCCGTGGTCAAGGCAATGGCCGGCCAGGCTGCGCGTTCTTTTTGAAAACGGCCGATGAATTCCGCTGCAATGTGCTGGCTGTCGGCCGCAGAACCGCCGTTGCCGCAAAAAAACAGCTTATTGCCGCCCTTAAGGGAATCAATGACCACTTGCGCGGCATTCGCTATCTGGGGCAGGTTCTTCTTCAATGTCTCTTGTTTGACCGTGATGGACGCTGCAAAAATATTCTCGATAGTCTGTTTCATACGCCCCTTAATGTTTTGCTGAAAAAATATTGGCGATCTCGACCATATCCATGGTCACCTGCTTGCGTTCACGGACAGCTTCTTCGATGTCCACAAAACGCATTTTATTGTCCCGCAAACTCGCCATCTTCCCGAATTTATGTTCCATGACCAATTCGACCGCCTTGACCCCCAGGCGTGTTCCTAAAATACGGTCAAAACTGGTCGGTGTACCGCCGCGCAGGATATAACCCAATACACTGACGCGGGTCTCATAACCGGTATGGTCCTCAATGGACTTGGCCAGGAATTCCCCCACACTGCCAAAACGACGCTTTTCCATGCCCGGTGCTGCAAGTCCGGTGGTGCGAGGCACGTAGCCTTCGACATGGGTACCTTCTGAAATGACAATGATGCTGAACGGCTTGCCGCGCTTGTGGCGTTCCAGCAAAAGGTCATACAATTCATCAAGGTTTACCGCGATCTCCGGGATCAGAATGATGTCCGCCCCGCCGGCAATACCCGACTGGATGGCCAGCCATCCCGTATACAATCCCATGACCTCAACGACCATGATGCGGTGATGCGATTCTGCGGTAGTGTGCAGACGGTCGATGCATTCGGTCGCCACGTTGACGGCAGTGTCAAAACCAAAGGCATAATCCGTGCCCGAAAGTGCATTGTCAATGGATTTGGGGACAGCAACGACCTGGATGATGCCACGCTTATGCAGGGCTAGGGCGATCTTGAGCGTTTCTTCACCGCCGACCACAATGATGGCATCGATACCGCTGCGCTGGTAATTCTCCTTGATCTTCTTGATCTGCTCTTCGTCATCCAAAGGATTGATGCGGCTGGTCCCAAGAATGGTACCACCGCGGTCCAGGATGCCGGTCGTGGATTTCACATCCAACACGCGCATGTCATTCTCGATCAGGCCCAGCCACCCGTTCTTGATACCGGTGACCACGTAGCCTTCCTGCATGCCCTTACGGACAACGGCACGGATCACCGAGTTCAACCCCGGACAGTCAGCCCCGCCAGTTAATATACCTATTTTTTTCATTATGCCCTATACCCGTGGAATGGCACATTCGGTTCATTGATCTGCACGGGACGCTTGAACCCTTTGACATCTTCCAACGAGATCTTCATCACATGGATGCGGATATTGATCTTGCCTTCCATCCCTATGGCATCCTCGATCTTTCGGCGCACCAGTTCCTGCAGCTTGGTCGTCAGGTCCGGGATATTGGCCTCGGCACGGAGCGTCAATTTGATCTCAATATCCAAGCCCTTCTTGATGGCCAGGACAGTGGGACGTATTTCCTTGATCGCCGGCATTTCAATGGTCAGGCGCTTGATCAGGTCTTCCAAGGCAGCCAGGGAAACAGCAACGGGACCGCCCGGATTGTCAAAAGCAATGGTGCGTTCACGGCGGCGGCGTCCATAGATCAGGTTCTCAAGCAGGAAGCTCACAAAAATGATGCCGCAGGCAATGCCGAAGACAATGGCGCCGACCTTGGTGTCATTATAGACCATGGCCAGGAATTCCTCCACCGTATTGAGATCAAGCACATGGAAAACAAAGAGCATGACGGCCAAACTGGTCACCCAGATGATGGTCACATAGAAAATAATGGCTAAACGGGTCATGAACCACATTAGGCAGCCTTCCTTTCAACCGATTGGATATTCACATTGATCTCCTTGAGGTCGATGTCAACCGCGCGTTCAACAGCCGCACGCACGACTTCCTGGACCTTGGAGGCGACCGTCGGGATATTAAGGCCATATTCGACAACGACCCTGATCTGGATGGAAACGAGACCTTCCTTGTCGATGGTGACACGGACACCGGGATAATTCTTGTAACCGAAGGCTTCGAAGATGGAGGCAATGATGCCAAATTGGGCCAGGGAAACTCCGGAGATCTCTTTCAAGGAGGCGGCCGCGATATCACCGATCACTTTCTTGTGCATCTGTACTGCACCCAGGTCTACGGTATTCTCTTCGCGCATAAATCCTCCCCTAATAGATATCTTATTCGTTCTTCATCATCTTTTCCAGGAAATGCGTGGTCGCTTTTCCCTGCAGGAATATGGGGTGATGCAATATTTCCATGTGCAGCGGTATGGTGGTTTTGATCGGTGCTATGTAAAATTCGTCCAACGCCCGGCGCATGATGCGGATCGCCTCATCACGGTCCTTGCCATGCACAATGACCTTGGCCACCATGGAATCATAATAGGGGCTGATGGTATAGCCGGGATAGATATGGGTGTCCAAACGTATGCCGGGGCCGCCGGGGAGGTTCAATTCCTCGATCTTGCCCGGTGACGGAATGAAATTATTGTACGGGTCCTCGGCATTGATGCGACATTCGATGGACGCGCCGGTGAACTTGATATCTTCCTGCTTGAGCTTTAATTTCTGGCCGTTGGCGACCTTGATCTGTTCTTTAATGAGGTCAATGCCTGTCACCATCTCGGTGACCGGGTGCTCGACCTGGATGCGGGTGTTCATTTCCATGAAATAGAAATTCCCGTGCATGTCGAGCAGGAATTCAATGGTCCCCACCCCGCGGTAATTGACCGCCTTGGCGGCCTTGACCGCAGCGTCACCCATTTTCTTGCGCAGCGAAGCATTCAGCGCCGGAGACGGTGACTCTTCCAAAAGTTTTTGGTGGCGGCGCTGGATGGAACAATCGCGTTCACCCAAATGGATGCAATTGCCGTGCTCATCGGCCAGGATCTGGAACTCGACATGGCGCGGGCCTTCGATATATTTTTCGATGTACACATCCCCGCGGCCGAAATTCGCCTCCGCCTCGGTTTGCGCCATCTTGAAAGAATTGATCAGGGTCACATCATTGTGGCAGACGCGCATGCCCTTACCGCCGCCGCCCGCCGCTGCCTTGATGATGACGGGGTATTTGATCTTCTGGGCCACGGACAGGGCCTCTTCCTGGGTCTTGATGATGCCGTTGCCGCCAGGGGTCAAGGGAACGCCTATTTTTTTGACCGTTTCCTTGGCCACGATCTTATCGCCCATCTTGCGGATGGTTTCGGCCGTGGGCCCGATGAACTTGATATGGCAGGATTCGCAGATCTCCGCGAAATGCGCATTCTCAGAGAGAAACCCGTAACCCGGATGGATACCATCCACGTCGGTGATCTCGGCCGCGGAAATGATGGCCGGGATATTCAAATAGCTTTCCTTGGATGACGCCTTGCCGATACAGACCGCCTCGTCTGCGAAACGCACATGCAAGGAATCGCGGTCCGCTTCGGAATACACCGCCACCGTACGTATGCCCATTTCCTTGCAGGCACGGATGACACGGAGCGCGATCTCACCACGATTGGCTATGAGTATTTTTGAGAACATGATTATATGGGTTCGACCACGAAAAGGGTCTGGCCGAATTCGACAGGTTCGGCATTCTGCACCTTCACCTCGACGACCTTGCCGCGCACTTCCGATTTGATCTCGTTCATGAGCTTCATGGCTTCAACGATGCAAACCACCTGACCGATCTCAACGGTCTGCCCGACATCGATGAACGAGGCTGCTTCAGGGGACGCGGAACGGTAGAAGGTCCCAACCATCGGCGATTTGATCTCCTTGGTGTTGCGGGCTGCTGCGGCCGCGGCAGACGCTGCGGCAGGGACAGCCTGGGGCGCAGGAATGGATTCTACGGCATAATGCGTCGGAGCACTGACAACCATCTGGGATTCCAACGCGCTTTTCTTCAACTTGACCTTCATACCTTCGCGCTCGACCTCGATCTCAGAGAGACCATTCTCATTCATCAGCGCGATCATTTCCTTGATCTCTTTCAGGTTCATTGCTTGACCCTTTCAACGTAAATGCCGGTACGGGTGTCGACCTTGATGGTCTCCCCGATCTGGATGAACAACGGGATCTGGATGGAAGCGCCGGTCGCGATCTTGGCCGGTTTATACCCTGCCCGGGAAGAATCCCCTTTAAGGCCGGGATCGGTCTCGACCACGGAAGAAACGATGAAATTCGGGAATTCAGCCTTGACCACCTGGTTCTTGTACAGGATAGCCTCAACGATACTGTCGTCCTGCAGGTATTTCAGGCCATCACCCAATAAAACCTTGGAGATGACGGTGTCTTCAAAGGTGTTTTGGTCCATAAAATGGTATTCTTCACCCGCGACATAGGTGAATTGCATGCGGCGGCGCTCCAGGGGGGCGTCTTCCAGGGAATCTGCCGTGCGAAAGGTGCGTTCCAGTACAGCGTCAGTCTTGATATTCTTTAAACGGATGCGAACAAAGGCAGAACCCTTACCCGGCTTGACATGATTGAATTCGGTGACGAAATACAGCTGGCCGTCAACAACGAGGCCCATGCCGCTTTCAACTTCATTGATCGTAATTGCCACTTAACACCTCACACCCTTGTTCAGTTACTAAAACCATGTCCTCAACCCTGATCCCGAACTGGTTTGGGATATATACCCCAGGTTCGACCGTGACGATCATGCCCGGTTCCAAGACGCTGGTACTTTTACAGGACAGGCGAGGATTTTCGTGGATATCCAACCCCACCCCATGCCCCAAAGAATGCCCGAAATATTTCGCTAAACCAAATCTACGCAATACGTTACGCGCCTTTAAGTCCACTTCCGCAACCGGCACCCCCGGCTTGATCAGGGCAATGGCCTCTTTTTGCGCAAGCCGAAGGGCAAGAAGGACTTTTGCGTAAGAGGGTGGTATTTTACCCAAAAAGAAATTGCGTGTCAAGTCAGACTTGTAACCATTTATATCGATGCCGATATCGATCAATACCGGTTCATTGTTGCGGATAACGCGGTCACCCACCTTGGCATGCGGATAGGCTGAATTGGGACCGGAAGCAATAATGGGCGGGAATGAAAACCCTACTTTATGGGCTTTGACAAATCCCTCCAATTTGGCCAGGACCTGGCGCTCGGTCAAGCCTGGCTTCACCACTTTCTTCAGGAACAGAAGTGCTTTAAAATGCAGCTTTAAGCACTCCCGGATCTGGACGATCTCTCCCGCTTCCTTGATCTCCCGTAGGATCTCGACCAGACCGGTGGCTGGAAGGAGCTTGACCCGGCGGGGACAAAAATCCCTCAAACGCTTGAACAGGGCCACGCTGGTATGCTTTTCATCAAAGCCCAGGCGCTTGATCTTGTACAGTTTGGACAGCTCACAAAGTTCCAGGCAGGGTGTTTGGGTGAATTGCTTGACCACCACACCCTTCAAACCTTCCCTAGCTTCCTGAGTATAGCGGAAATCCGTGATATAAAAAGCCTTGGTCTTCGTGACCAGAAGCCAGGACTCACAGGCATTAAAACCGGTCAAATAACGGATATTGGTGTCATTGGTGACGAGCAGCGCGTCGATGTTCTTGTGGCGGGGGAATTCAGCTATGAGCTTCTTTATTCTAGGGGTCATAAAGAAAGTTCTATTGTTCTGCCTCGTCGGCCAGCATCACGGGGATGCCGTCCTTGACGGGATATTTACGGCCGCATTTGATACAAACGATCTTGTCGGCTTTCAGTTCTACGTCGCCCTGGCAGGCCGGGCAGGCCAGGATCGCGAGCAGCTTGGCATCGATGCTCAATTATTGTCCTTCTTTTTGGGCGATCTCGACAAAACGGCGTTGCAGCTCATAGATGGAGCCATTGAGCAATTCGCCCTCTTCCTTGGTCAGATTGCCGATGGTCTTCTCCCGGATCAAGGCCAAGGTGTCGATCAGGAATTTGGCCTGCTTGAGGTTCTTTTCTTCTTTATTGGTCACAGGATTGGGCATTTCACCCAAGAATATCATGGCTTGAAAACCAAGCGATGCCACATAGTTAAAGAAATCCAATTCAGGCTCGGTGGGCGCGCCTTCTGAAGTTTCGGCAGAGGGCAACGGCTGGCCATCAGGTCCGATCAAACCGCTTACCTCTTTATCCAATGAATCGCCAAAACGATTGTGCATGTCCATAAAGATCCTTTCCGTAAATAGGTAAGGGATATTAACATCGGGCTTAGGAGTTGTCAAATTTTAGGAAGCGGGAGGCAGTCCGAGAAAGGACTTCAGGTCGGTAGCAGGCTGGATATTGAAGATGATGGGGATAAATCCGGGCACATCCTGCAGTTGTTTCAGCTGTTCTGGGCTGATGTTGAACTTGATTTCCCCTCCCTCATTCTGTACATTGAGATCGATCTTGTCGGCATTGAAGTCGATACCGCCGGTGTTGGACGTCATGGCCTTATCGTACCACCATCTTGCTAACCGTGTGTCAACAACATCGCTCAACGACACTCCCATCAAGGCCTGACCGAACGACTTGAGCTTTCCCAGCAGTTCCCTGCCGGCTATTTTCTCTTCTTCAGCCCTGCCTTCAATAAAGGACGCTGTTACAATATTCATATCCCTATTATCAAGCGTATCAACGATCTTTAATAATAATAGGAGCGCCGTATACGTATACCGGTAATCCTTATTGCGCAATTTAAAATCTTTTAATACGCCTTCAACGGCAAGTTCTACAGCAACATCCGACAAGTCTTCCGTCAAATGCCCAACCAAGCGATTGATAGCTTTACCAGAAACAACAGCATCGTTTGACAATACCGCCTCCGATACCTTCTCCTCGATATTTGCCGTTAACTGCTGTATTGCTGGTGAATTCCCTAGATTCGCCATGCGGGCATACGCTGCTTGTCGGATCGCCTGTTCGTTCAAAGAAACCTTATCGATCAAAACTATACCCTGTTCAGCGATAACCTTGATCGCTCCTGAGATACGGCTGGAATCAGCCACTTCCTGTAAGAAAATATTGGCGCTATTCGCCAACGGACGCCCATCACCGCTAGCCAGACGCTTGTCATTATCCTTGACCCTGTCTACAAGTATCTGGACAAGCCGGTTGAATTCCTGCGGCGTCATGGCACTGGAACCAACTTCCATGGCCAACTTGGCCTGCATTTCACGGTTTATCAATGATTCCTGCGGGTTTAAGAGGATACCCAAGATATCTTCCGCCGTCGGTTCTACAGCATAAATAATGAAATCGGTATTGACTCCCCGCCCTACAATTTCCTCGACCTTTGCAATATTGGCCAAAAGGGTCTCACTTCTTGACCGCAGCTTGTCATCGGTCGATACAGTAAAAACGCTCATCAAAACAGCCCTGGCTTCACGCCATTGCCCGGCCCTTAGAAGGCCCTTTGCCTCCGTCACTTTATCTTCAACGGTCATGGCCCTATCCTTTTTGAGGGCCTGTCGCAGATCGTTAATACCCTTGCTCAGACTGCTCATGACATCTTCAAATGTCAATTTAGCCGGAGCTAAGGTGCCGGCCGCCAATATTTCTCTCACCAAGCCTTCAAACGCCTTTCGAGTAGCGATAAAATCTTTTGTTTCTCCAAAATTACCTGCCCCCTCCGTATTGGAACGCCAAGAGGCATCCTTCATCTGATCAAAGACCTTCATAATGCCTGCTACAAACTGCTCTTTGGCCCCGGGCTCCATCCCACGCATCTTGTTCACCAAACCAGCAACAAAAATCTTGTCGGATCCTGACATCGGCCTCAAGACCTCCCGCGACATAAAGTCAAGATGGTCCAAAATATCATTCAAGTCCGCCCTATCAATACGCTGAGGGAAAACCTTGAATAAAATACCACCCATATTCTCTAACATGAACTTTGAAAACTGTTCCTGGCTGGCCATATAGAAGACCGGCCTAAGCCACATGGGGACCTTGAATTTAGGGATACCCCCATCCTTTGGCGCTTCTCCGCCTAAATACGCGCTCATATAAGAACGCACCTGGGAATCCCTGTACCCATTCTTGATCTTTTGCCGGACTTCCGGATTTAAACGTTCCATAAGACCAGAACGTGCTACAAAATGATAGAATTGACTTGTTTCGTTGGCGTTCTTTAAGAATGCCTCTTTATCTGCTGTCATGACCATTTCCTGGACAGCTCGTATAAGACCTTCTTCCGTTGTCCAATTGATCGGCTTTTTGAACATGGCAAATTTGATGCCATCCTTATCCACGCTCACTTGTCCCGCGATATCCTCACCAAGACCCACAACGCCATCAATAGGCATCATTTTTAAGAGTTTCGACTCAAAAATACCGATGGATAGATGGGACCTATACAAAGAGAATAGGTCCATGCGGGATACACCCATCTCCTGCCCACGTACTAAGAGCGGCCATAGATCTGCCACGGAATCATATGTCCAACCATCCGCATAGCTGGCTACCAACGCAAGTCCAGGCCCTAGAATAGAAGACATTTTCTGCACTTGAGGACTATTCCAACGTTCCTCGATCCCATATTTCTCAGGTTCTTTTAAAGCATAAAAGGTCCTGGCAACCGACCATGTATCTTTTGGATAAACACTCATCACGTCATTCCAATCTTTATCGGAAAACTCCTTAAACAGGGGATCTTTCTCCATCTGAGTGAGTATCCGGGGCAAAGGATCATCCATGTCGGTAATGCCCCGTGTAGCATACCTATTTAGACCCTCACGCGTTGAAGACGTAAGCAGCGCCTTGGTCCGCGGTCCCATATTATCCAAGGCTTGGATAATATGATTTGAAGGAACCACCATGCCTCCTGATCCTGCACTGCCCTTATTAGGCGTGGCTGCTTCTGCCGGAGACAAACCAGCTGCGTATAAAGAAACCCCCAGCAAGACAACATTCAAGGTCTTTGAAATTGAAAGCATTGCCTCATCCGTATCATTTGTAAACGTCAGGGCATCGTCCGTATCCTTCCCGAACTTGGAGCAATCCACTCCACCCGAAAAATACTTCCTAGGGATCATGGCCCCTGTTGCAGGGTCCTGCTCTTCTTTAATGTAGTTGTACACACCTTTCTTGAAGGCTTTAACGTACTGATCATAGATCTTCTGCTTCTCCTGTGGATCTTCAATA
>JAYVSG010000165.1:0-4203 GCA_043775535.1 Candidatus Omnitrophota bacterium | reverse complement strand
CCCGGGCCAAGAGCACGCGACGTTTCTGCCCGCCGGAGAGAGTCTCGAAGTCACTTTCCCCGTCGAGTTTCATCTCGGTCAGCACGGTCTCGACCTCGGCATTGATGTCCCAGCCGCCGATGCGGTCCAACTCGCCCATCAGACGTTCCAGCTCACGCATCAATTCAGGCGTGTGCTCGGTATGCAGGCGGTGCGTCACATGATGGTAATCGGTCAGGATCTTGGCCCGTTCCCCGAGACCCGCAAAGACGATGTCAAAGACCATTCCCTTGATATCATTAGGGACTTCCTGGGGCAAATGGGTGACCCGCACACCTTTTTGGAAGACGATCTCCCCTTCGTCGACCTCGACCTGCCCTGCCATGGTCTTCATGAGGGTGGTCTTGCCCGCGCCGTTACGACCCAAAAGCGCAATGCGTTCGCCCTTCTCGATCTGCAGGCTCAATTTATCGAACAACAAGGGCCCGCCGAAGGCGAGCGATATTTCCTGCAAACTGATCAGCGCCATAATAACTCTTTATTGGTGGGGGTTTTGGCCAATGCTTCAACGAGATTCTTGGCTGCTTCGACCGGGCTCATGCCGGCCAGACTGCGGCGTAAATTCTCGACCTGTTTCATTTCTTCGGCACCCAGCAGCAGTTCGCATTTTCGCGTATTGCTCTTAGCGATGTCCACCGCCGGAAAAATACGATGGCTGGCGACTTCGCGCGACAGAACGATCTCCATATTGCCCGTACCCTTGAACTCCTCGAAAATGACCTCATCCATACGGCTGCCGGTCTCGATCAAGATGGTAGCCAGTATGGTCAGGGAACCGCCGTTCTCGATCTTGCGGGCAGCGCCAAAGATGCGGCGCGGCATTTCCATGGCGCGCGCGTCCACACCACCGGAGAGGGTGCGTCCGCTGGACTGGCGCTGGGCATTATGCACACGGGCCAGGCGGGTCAAAGAATCGATGACCACCATGACATTCCGACCCTCGGCCGCGTCCTTGAACACATCCTTCATGAGCGCATCGGCCACTTCCAAATGGTGCTCATGGCTTTGGTCCGATGAGGAAAAGCGCACATCCCCCGGTACTGAACGCCTGAATTCCGTGACCTCTTCCGGACGTTCATCGATCAACAGGCAATACAATTTGACATCAGGAGCGGCCTTGGCCACAGCCTGGCAGATATGTTTGAGAAAGGTGGTCTTACCTGAACCCGGAGGCGCCACGATCAAACCGCGCTGCCCCATGCCGATGGGGCAGATGATATCCATGGCCCGCACGGTCAATTCCTTGCTGCCGTCTTCCAGCCTGATGCGCGGGGAAGGATCGACCGGAGTACCGGAAAAAAATTGTTTCTCTGCCTCGTCTGTACGCCGGGGCGGCGCAGGACGATTCTGGTTCTGCTGGGGTCTATTGTTCGGACGATACGACGGCTTATGCAATCAGGACTCCTTAATAATTGTCATACATGAACTTGGACTGGGAAGGGCATTGATATCTTTTGCGGGGATCAATTACTGGGAGGAAAGCAATTCCACCTGCCAGCTGCTGTTGACCCAGAGGCCGATGACCTGCTGGCCGGGCCATAAAGGCTTTAACCGCTCCACCGATGCCAGGATCTCCTGCCTATGCTGCTGCTCATCGACCGGGTTACCGCGGCAATCATAATGACCGACCACGAAAAGACGTGTGGACTTATTGACATTCACAGAGACCTTGATGCTGCGCTGCACCTCGGAGATGTCCGCCTGCCTGGCCAATACGCCGTCCATGCCCGCTTCCGTGATCACATCCACGAAATCGACCGGATAATTGGTCTTGATCCAGCTTAAGACCGGCAGCTGTACGCGGCCATCCATGCAGTTCAAACACGTTGCCCGTGTGTCCAAGGTGAGCCTCCTTATTTTGGGCGTTATTCTACTGAAAACAGGTGGAAGTTGCAAGGCTATTTGGCTGCGGGGGCTTCGCCGAATACCGTCAAGGTGAATTCCAATGGGACATAGCCCATGCTGCTTTCTACGGCACGCAATTGCCCGACGCTGATCCGGTTGGTGTCAAACCCATCGGCCAGCAAAGCATCATACACCGTTTTGGCACGGGTCTGCGCCAGGACATTCAAGGCCGTGGTGTCGGGAGGAGCATCCTCAATGATGCGGCGCTTGATCTCTGCATTCAATCCCGTCTCATCATAGGTACCGTCCTTGGCCCTGTATTTTTTGGACAGGTCCCACACTGCGCGTATGCCGAAACGGCGCTGGTACAATTCCCGGTACACCCAGGCTTCCTCGCGTGTCGATTCCTTCTTCAGCTGCAGGAAATCACCGCTGAACACCTCGGTCTTGATGGCCTTCCAATCGAGGGCAGGGTCATAGGTGCCGTTGATCTCAAGCTTCAACTTGGGACGTTCCTTCAATGCCGCGATCAGCGCGCGGATCTTCTCATGCTCTTCCGCCGTGAATTCCGCCTTGCCGGGGACAAAACGCACCGAACCCATTTCATCCGTGCCGCTGTCCGACGGTAAGATGGATGCCAGCATGGAAAATGGTTTGGTCATGAGCTTGAGGAAGAAATTCCGCACCACCTGGCCGATCAAATGGAAATATTCGAACTCCGGGGAATTCATGTCCCCTTTGACCGGCAGGGAAATGTTGATGCGCCCTTGCGGATCTTCCAAGAGCGCGACCGCAAGGCCGAACGGAAGGTTCAGCGCGTCCTTACTTTGCACCTTGTCACCGAATTCAAAACGCTGCACCAATACCTTGTGGGCCGCGTTCAATTTATTGTTCGCGATGCGGTAATCCATCTTGATGTCGAGCTTCCCATCTTTTAATTTATGCCCAGTATATTTGCCCGTATAGGGGGTCAACACATCCAACGCATACCCGTTGAGCGAAACAGCCGTTTCCATCTCGAGGGGTTGGACAAAAGGTTTGACCAGGGTTTCCACACTGAGAGCCCCCTGTTCATCCAGCTTGGCCTTGAACAAGGCCCGGACCTGGGCATCGCTCTTGGTCGATATGCCCGTGACCTTAAGGTCCATGGCATGCATTTGGGTGGTAAATTGCGGAGAAAGACCCTTGTCGGTAAAACGGATGCTGCTGTTCTTCAGGATGACCAAGTCCACCAGCACCGGCGGCAAAGGCTGCACAACCGCTGGCTTGCTTTCGACGGCCGGGGATGTCGAGGCGGGAACTGCCGCAGGTACCGGAGCAGGTACCAGCTCCATCAGATTGATATGGCCGTCAGGAAGCAGCTCAACATTCACCGCAAGACCGTCGAGACTGACCAGTTCTACGCGGTATTCTTTCTTCAAAAGACTGAGAAAACTGACATCCGCTGTAAAACGTTCAAAGCCGGCCATGGCCTTGCCCTGTGCATCAAGCACCTGCAGGCCATTGATATGCAAGCTCAGAAGAATGGGATTGAATTGCACGCCGCGCACCTGGACGGGGTGCTTGAGGAGTTTCGTGCCCTGGTCCTTGATCGCCCATGCCAATACGGCAGGGACGACGAGGAATCCAAGGAACATATAAAGAAAGACCAGTACGGCGATGGTCCTGGAAACAATGCGGAAGAATTTTTTCATAGTAGAATTTCCATGAACGGTATTCTACTGAAAAGTCCTCCGGCTGGCAAATAAAATAGCCTATGGTTTTGGGCGCGGGACCTTAGGTGCATCCGCGCATAAGAAAAAGTATGAACAAGATGGGCAAGGGAACGCCTAAAAGCCACAGTACCGCCCAACCTGCTTTTCCATCCTCAGGACGCATTTTCTTGATGATCTCCATTATGCCTCCTTTTATGATGTTACTATTTATGATCTGCGGCATACGTGCTGACTTATTTATTGCCCTTGCGCATTTTCCCGAAACGGATAACTTGCTCCGCTTCCTCGGCGAGCGAAAAGGCACTATCCCTATAATTCTCTTCAAAATCGCGCACATACCCGCTGGAACGCGGGCGGCTGTGCGGGACGCGGCCATACTGCTGGTACCCAAGGGGTTCTTCTTCGAAACCTTCATAATCTGCCCGGGCGAATGATGTTTGATGATCTCTCATAGGAACCTCCTTAGGCGCTTACGCCATTATTGGTTTTTATCCACTGTTTGCTGGATGTTCTCACCTGTTTTCTCCATGTCTTTACCCGCGCCTTTCAGCGTATTGCATCCGATCAATGACGCGGTGAAAAAAACTCCCAACAAAACCATGCC
>JAYVSG010000164.1:0-2406 GCA_043775535.1 Candidatus Omnitrophota bacterium | reverse complement strand
AAAAAATCGAGCACGTTGAACGCGGTGCCAGCCCCCAGGTCGAGCAGCACGTAGTCGACGTCGAGCATGCGCAGGTTGCGAATGAGCTTGGACTTCTGGGCGTGCTTGGGGTTGGCGGCGTCGAGGCCATCCATCGCGCCGGAGACCAGCGACAGCCGCTCGAAAGGCGTAGGCACCAGCACCTCTTCGAGCTTCTCCACCTTGCGATCGATGAAGTCGGAGAGCGTGACCTTGGGCTGGCCCACGCCGAGGCAGGTGTGAAGGTTGGCGCCGCCCAGGTCGAGATCGACCAGCACCACCTTCGCCCCCCGGCGCGCGAGCGCGATGCCTAAGTTGGCCGAGAGGAGCGACTTTCCGATGCCGCCCTTCCCGCCCCCCATGGCAATCACCCGGCGCGCGCGCGTCTTCTTCGAAGGCGCAGGGGCCTTCGGTCGAGGCAGCTCGATGACGTCGGCTTACCCCAAATGCCGCCGTGACCAGGGCAAGATTCTCCTTGGCCAGGAGCATGGCCGCAGCACTGATCCAGAATAATCTCCATTTCCCCCGCTGGAAGGCATCAAAGATCAGGACGATGAAAGGTACGGCCAACGATTCCGGATTGAAATCATAAAGCATGGTAAAGATATTCGGCGGGAACAGGATATACGCTGCCATCAAGGCAATCGCCGCCCTCGGCCCCAGCTGACTGTGGAATATCCTGAACAGTAAGAATGCCGAGGCCAAATACGCCGTCAATTTCAAAAACACCAGGGTCAGGGGACTTTGAAAGATAGCAAAAAACGGCAAGGTCAAAAAGGTCAGGAAATAGGAATGGTCCCCAAAATAATTGATACCGACCATCGACGTGTATTGCGTGCCATGCAACAGGCCCCAGCAGGCCTGGGTGAAAAAAGCCAGGTCCCAATCGTAATACCCAAAATGGCCATACTTATAAAGGAGGACATAGGTCCACGCAATAAAGGCGGAAATGCATATGCCCAACGCCAAGCGATGCGCCTTATCCATATTATTCCCTTAACTTGATATGGTCGGTATAAATACGAAAGAAGCTCTTGTCGCTGGGAGATCCGTCGCGGTAGATCACCGCGAGAAACTCACCAGCTTGAAGCTCCAGCGGCACTTCGAATGCAAACAGCGTCAATTCCTTGGCAGAAGGACCTTTCCCCATGGAAGCGGCAGGCACAGGGCGGGAAATGAAATGCTTTCCATATGGACGCCATACGCCGCGCTGACCGTCCCATTTCAGGATAAAAGCACGCAAATGATCTGCAGGTCCATTGACCGCATAGACCCTCGCCATCAATCCTGATAAATGCGAAGCTCCCTCCGCCTTCCAGACATATCCTCGATACATGAAGGTCCGCGTTGCCGTACCGATATTGCGCACCTTGTTCTCAAGCAGGAAGAGATCATCCGCAAATGGCTTAAGAGATGACAGGTCTTTGTGGACCTTACCCGCATCCAGGATCCAGGCCCGGCTTTTATCTCCCCCGAGAAATTGGCCCATGGACAAATAACGGTAGGCCAGGATCTCTTCCTCCTGCCCCCAGATCAAACTGGAACCCATGGTCTTGAACGAAGCAATGCTGTATTCCTGCAGCTTGTTGTTGCGGACGAGCTGGTTGACGACCAGGTCGTGGTCAAAATCCGTATAGTCAGAATTGGCAGCACGGTAGATCGTATCCGTACTGACCGGCGGCAAGATAAAATACCCTGAGGACACCTCAGCCACACCTGCCACCGGATCGATCTTGACCGGATGCGGCAAAAGTTCAAGATTACGCACGATATTGACATATAAGGGATGCCGGGCATACGTAGCAACCTCCCTTACGCCTTTTTGTTCCAGGGTCTTTGACATCAAGGTCGTTACCATCCGGCACGGATAGATATCGGAAACAAAGATGTAGCCATTCCAACACAGATGCACGGCAAGCAAGACCCCCAGGAAATATTTAAACCTTGGCCAGGCAGCACCCCTCAGGAAGAAAGAAAATGCATGAACAATGAGCATGATCATGCCCAATAACGCCGGGAAATAATTGGCGCCATACTGGGCAACACCTTTAAGCTCTGCCAACAAAACCGGTGAAAAACTCAATACGACGAGCAGAATATTCCGCGAGCCGAATGAAGACGCCAACAGATAAACAACAGCGGCCAGGTACAAAGGAAAAACGACCGGCATGACAAGGATAAAATATTGGAATACCCACGGCCAGCCGGAACGCGTATCTTTCAAGAAGAAGTCCGGCAGCCATTGGAGCAAGACCTGCTCATTCTGCAGGAAATGATTAGCTTCCCCGCTGATCTTCACATAGCGCCAATACTCCTGCAGATTCCCGATGACATCAGGAAAATTGATATAAATAAGCAGTGCCCCAAAACCCAAAATAAAGAAAAGGG
>JAYVSG010000163.1:0-25949 GCA_043775535.1 Candidatus Omnitrophota bacterium | reverse complement strand
GAAAGCCCTGAGAATGTGTTGGGTTCCCGCTGGATGGGTTTTGATACCGAACCCCATTACGGCATCCACGGCACTACCGAACCGGACAAAATAGGTCAGCAGGTCACGGCCGGCTGTGTGCGCGTGCGCAACGAAGAAGTCGAACTGCTCTTCGATCTCCTTCCTATCGGCACACCGGTGGTCATCCAGGATTAAATATGGCAAACTTAGACTTCGAGAAACCCATTGTAGAACTTGAGAACAAGATCAACGACCTGCGCAAGATGGGTTCCAAGCGTGTTACGCTGGAGCCTGAGATCAAGCGTTTGGAGGCCAAGGTCGAGAAGCTCAAGAACGAGATCTACAGCAATTTGACGCCGTGGCAGCGCGTGCAGATCGCCCGCCATCCTAAACGGCCGTATACTCTTGACTATATCCGCATGCTCACCGACGAGTTCCTGGAACTGCACGGTGACCGGCTCTTCTCCGATGACCAGGCCATTGTCGGCGGCTTTGCCAAGATCGACGGGCAGAAGGTCATGATCATGGGGCACCAGAAGGGCCGCGATGTTAAAGAGAATATCCTGCGCAATTTCGGCTGCGCCCATCCGGAAGGTTACCGCAAGGCCATGCGCCTGATGCGGATGGCGGCCAAGTTCCAAGCCCCGATCATCTGTTTGATCGACACTCCCGGAGCCTATCCCGGCATCGGTGCGGAAGAACGCGGCCAGGCCCAAGCCATTGCCGAGAACCTGCGCGACATGGCGGGTGTCAAGACCCCGATCATTGCCGTCATCATCGGTGAGGGCGGCAGCGGTGGTGCCTTAGGCATCGGTGTTGCGGACAAGGTCTTGATCCTGGAGCATGCCTATTATTCCGTGATCTCCCCCGAAGGCTGCGCGTCCATCCTTTGGAGAAGTTCGCTCAAGGCGCCTTTGGCCGCAGAAGCCTTGAAGATGCAAGGGGAAGACCTGGTGAAATTCAAGATCGTCGACGACATCATCCCGGAGCCGCAGGGCGGCGCCCATCGCGACGCCGAGGCCACTGCCGAGTCCTTAAAGAAATGCCTGCTCAAGCACATCAAGAAACTCTCTTCTTTGGAAATACCAGCTTTGCTTGACGCGCGCTATAAGAAATACCGCGACATCGGCGAGTTCATCGAAAAATAACCATGGCATCCGTAACCATTAAAGACATCCGTGACCTTTCGCTCACGGAACTGAAAGACCATTTTACCGCCATCGGTGAGAAGCCCTTCCGTGCGGCCCAGGTCTTTGACTGGATCTACAAGAAGGGGGCGGTTTCTTTCGAGGACATGAAGAACCTGTCCTCCGGCCTGCGGGAACGCCTGGCCAAGGATTTCATCTTCCAGCCTGTTAAGATCGCCGAGGAATTAAAGTCCAAGGACGGCACCAGGAAATTCCTTTTTGAATTGAAGGACGGCGAGAACGTCGAATCCGTGCTGATCCCGGCCATCGGACGCACCACGGCTTGCATTTCCACCCAGGTCGGCTGCAAGTTCGGTTGTAAATTCTGCGCCAGCGGCATTGCTGGCTGGAAGCGCAATCTTTCGTCCGCCGAGATCCTGACCCAGGTCTTGCATGTTAAAAGGGAATCCGGTGCAGGCCGCCCATTGTCGCACATCGTGTTCATGGGCATCGGCGAACCGCTCGACAATTACGACAATCTGGTCCGGGCCATTGAGCTCATCAACGGCAAGGACGGGGTGGAATTGGGGGCGCGTAAGATCACCATCTCGACCTCCGGTGTTGTCCCCAAGATCAAGATGTTAAGCGAACAGGACGTGCAGCTGGAACTGGCTGTTTCTTTACACGGGTATGATAATCCGTCGAGGAATGTGCTGATGCCGGTGAACAAGAAATACCCCATCGAAGAATTGATGGCGGCCTGCCGCGAGTATGTCGCGTCCAAGAAACGTGTCATCACCTTTGAATATATCCTGATCAAAGGCGTTACGGTAACTCCTGGCGCCCCTGCCGCGCTCAAGAAGCTTTTCAACGGCATTCTTTGCAAGATGAATCTGATCCCCTATAACAAGGTCGATGAGTTCGGCCACGAATGTCCCTCTCTGTCTGAAATGCATGCCTTCCGCGACGCGCTCGAAAAGAACGGCATCAAGGCCACCATCCGCATGCCGCGTGGAAGGGACGTAGGCGCTGCCTGCGGCCAACTCCGCCACGTTCACCAAAAAACCGTTTAATACTATTTTTGTTGTAAGCGTTCGACGAGGGCGCGCATCTTGGGGTTGTTCATGAGCGCCTGGCCCTTGGGGTTGTTCTGCAGGGCTTGGGGGTTCTTGGAGGCCACGGCCTGCATCACTGCGGGGTCGGAGATGAGCTCCATGAATTCGGGGTCTTGCATCATTTGCTGCATTTCCATCATGAACGAGGGGTCGCTCATCATTTGCGACTGGATCGCCTGCATCTGTCCACCCACCGCGGAGGGAGCTTCGGCCTGCGTGGGCATGGGCATGGCGGCAGGGATGGCACCGGGGCTGTTGATGCTGACGACCTGGCTGCTGTCGATGCTCACATCGCCCATGACAGCGGTTTTGACAGTGTAAGTCCCGTTATTGATCCCGACCAGTTCCCCGTTGACCGTGGAACCGTCCTTGAGGGTGATGGTCTGGGTGGCAGCCAAGCCTGCGGATGGGAGCAGGAGGGCTAGGGAAAGCACGCAATGACGGGTCAGGGAGGCATTCATATCTACATGAAGTGTAGCACCTGCCCCAGCCCGGCGCAAATGCAAAATATCCCGGCTGTTAAGTTAATTTTTTGACAAAAGGGGTGAGGGATGCTATATTGGCGTTCTTGTTGAAGAAGGGTATTTGGTTTGGTATTTGAAAATAGCAAACTTGGGCACTTGGCCGGTCGTTTCTCTAGTAAATATTTATAGAAACGACACAGGCACCCAAACTTTGTTAGCGTATTTGAAAAATAGTAATTTGAGAGAAGTTTGGGGCCGTAGCTCAGTTTGGGAGAGCGCTTGCATGGCATGCAAGAGGTCAGGGGTTCGATCCTCCTCGGCTCCACATTCATTTCTGCAGTAGATTTGCCAAGGTGGCGGAACTGGTATACGCGCTGGTCTCAAAAACCAGTCACTTCACGGTGGTGAGGGTTCGATTCCCTCCCTTGGCACTTTTGTCTTAGTAGGGAATCGAAGCCGACCCGAGCGCCATTGGCACCAATTTCCTTTCGTAAACCAATCGACCACTCCTAGTTGACAATGCATTTCTGGACGCGTATCATACTCGTCTATGGAACCCATCTATCTAGACCATGCTGCGACTACGCCTGTAGACCCCCGGGTCTTCGAGGCCATGCGTCCGTATTTCACAGACAATTTTGGCAATGCCTCAAGTCCCCATGCGTTCGGACGCCGGGCCCGCAAGGCCATTGAAGGCGCCCGTGAGAGCATCGCCCAGATCCTGGGCGCGCATCCCACAGAGATCATCTTCACCTCCGGCGCCACCGAGGCCAACAATCAGGCCGTCTTTGGTGTGGTCCGCGCCCTGAAGGCCAAGGGCCGGCATCTGGTCATCTCCGCCATCGAACACCATTCCATCCTTGAGCCTGCCAAACTTTTGGAAGATGAAGGTTTTGAAGTGAGCTTTGTCCTGCCGGACAAGGACGGCATCATAAGCCCGGCATCCATCGAAGCCCTGCTGCGCCCGGACACCGTCCTGGTGGCGGTGGGCCATGCCAATAATGAGATCGGGGTGGTCCAGCCCATTGCCGGGATCGCCGCGGTCACCCGTGCCAAGGGCGTCTATTTGCTCGTCGATGCCGTCCAGACCGTGGGGCATGTCCCGGTCAATGTTGCTGAACTTAATTGTGACCTGTTGACCATGTCCGCACACAAATTCTACGGCCCCCAAGGGGTGGGTGCATTGTATGTCCGCAAAAAGACTATGTGCGAACCTTTGCTCTTGGGCGGTGACCAGGAACGGGCCCGTCGTGCCTCGACCCAGAATGTCGCAGGCATCGTTGGAATGGCCACGGCCCTCGACCTCTGCCGTCAGGACATGGATGAGGACATCAAGGCGCAAACTGCTTTGCGCGATGCGATCATCGCCGGAGGGCTTGGCATTGCCGGTGCCGTATTGAACGGTTCGAGGGAGTCCAGGCTTCCCAATAATGCACATTTTTCGTTCGAGGACATGGATGGCGAGCAATTGGTGGCTGCGCTGGATATGGCCGGCCTCGCCTGTTCCATCGGCTCCGCCTGCACATCTGGCCAGCTGGAACCTTCGCACGTCCTTAAAGCGATCGGTCTCTCCGATCGGATGGCCCTGGGTTCACTGCGCATCACCATCGGTCGTTCCACCACGCAGGCGCACGTGGAATATTTTATTGAACAGTTGAAGCTGAAAGTCGAACAGCTAGTGCGCAAGTAATTGCCCCTAAGCCATTACCTGACCAATATCCTATGCAAGAACGCATCATCCAATTCCTGAAAGAATCCGACGGCTATATCTCCGGCGAAGACATGAGCGTCGCGCTCAAGGTGAGCCGTGCCGCTGTCTGGAAATGCATCGATCAGCTGCGCCAGGACGGTTATGAGATCGCGGCCGTGCCGCATCTTGGATATAAATTTGAGGCAGCCCCGGATAAATTATTGCCGCATGAAGTCCAATTCGGCCTGAAGACCAAGACCATGGGGCAGAAGGTCGTATCCTTCGAGAGTGTCGGCTCAACCATGGACGAGACCTTCCGGTTGGCCATGGACGGCGCGCCGGAGGGGACGGTCGTTTGTGCCGAGACCCAAAGCAAGGGCCGGGGACGTCTTGGCCGCAGCTGGGTTTCGCCCAAGGGTAAGGGGCTGTATTTTTCCATCCTTCTGCGTCCCAAATTTGCGCCTTCGCAAATGGCTCAATTGACCCTGATGACGGCGGTGGCCTTGTCCGAAGCGGTGGAACGCGCGGCCGGGGTCAAGGCCGACATCAAATGGCCCAATGATCTTTTGGTTGGCAATCGCAAACTCGCCGGGATCCTGACGGAACTGCGCGCCGAGATGGACCAGGTTAAATTTGTGGTGGTGGGCATCGGCATCAATGTGAATGCGGATGCAAAGTTCCTCGTCCCTGAGGCCACATCACTTAAGATCGAAACAGGAAAGACGCTAGGCCGGGTCGCCCTGCTGCAGGAGATCCTGCGTTCGTTCGAGGCATGGTACGGCCGGATCGAGCGCAATGGTTTTGCGGCAGTACTTGATCAATGGAAGAGTCGTGCCGGCACATTAAAGAGGCGCGTGCGCGTCACCGATGCGGCTGGAGTGGTGGAAGGTATTGCCTTCGACCTTGATACCGACGGAGGACTCTTGATACGCCAGGATTCAGGCGCAGTGGTCAAGAAAATGGCCGGGGATGTCATCCAATTAAGATGAATGACAGAATGATCAAAGAGCTGGAAGAGTTGGGACACAAAGGCCTGCGCCGTAGCCTGCGCACACTTTCGAGCTCGCAATCCCGTGAATGCATTGTGGATGGGAGGAAGGTGCTCAATTTTTGTTCGAACAATTACTTGGGGCTGGCGGATGACCCGCGTTTGGTCCAGGCTGCTGTGGATGCCATGGCGCAGTACGGCCTGGGTTCCGGCGCCTCCCGGCTGGTCTGCGGGAATATGTCTTCCCATGAGGAGTTCGAAGCTGCCATTGCCGGTTTAAAGAAGACGGAAAGCGCCCTGCTCTTTAACAGCGGTCATGCAGCCAATACCGGGATCATCCCGGCGCTGTTCGGTCGTGATGACATTATCTTCTCCGACAAGCTCAACCACGCGTCGATCATTGACGGCATTGTTTTGAGCCGTGCTGAATTCAAACGTTACGCGCATGCGGACATGCAGGCGCTGGAAGAAGGATTAAAGGGAGCGGCAGGTCACAAGAAGAAACTTATTGTTACCGACAGCGTTTTTAGCATGGACGGTGATGTGGCACCGCTCAAGGAGATCGTTGCCCTGGCCCGTCGGTACGGGGCACAGGTGATGGTGGATGAGGCGCATGGTTTCGGCGTCTTGGGCAAGAATGGCGGGGGGCTGGTCGAAGAATTGGGGTTGGGTGCAGACATTGATATCCAGATGGGGACCTTGTCCAAGGCGGCCGGTTGTTTTGGCGCCTATGTTTGCGGAAGCAAGGCCTTGCGGGATTACCTGATCAATCACGCACGCAGCCTCATTTATACAACGTCCTTACCGCCGGCCATGGCCGCGGCAGCCCAATGCAGTGTCGGCATCATCACGCATGAACCGGAGCGCCGCGCAAAACTCAAAGTCAATGCGGACTATCTGCGTGCCGGCCTGAAGGCGCAGGGTTTCGACACCTTGGATTCCACGACGCCGATCATCCCGGTCCTGGTCAAGGATGCGGACAGGGCAGTTGGAATGTCCAAACATTTGCTGGAGCAGGGAGTATTCGTCCAGGCCATACGCCCTCCGACGGTGCCGGTCAATACCGCCCGCCTGCGTATCACGGTCATGGCCACACATACCGAAGAAGACTTGGGCCAATTACTGGATGCCATGAAGAAATTATAATATGCCTATTTTAAAGACGAGCAGGGGATTGGACTGGCACTATGAGACCGTGGGCAAGGGTGATGCGGTGCTGTTCATCCATGGTTTTGGCGGCTCCTCCCGCTGGTGGCATGCCCAGAAGGATTTTTTGGTCAAGGATTTTCAGGTCATCACCATCGACCTTCCCGGCCACGGCCAAAGCGGATGGTTGCCGGTCACGCTCAATGACATGGCCGTCGATATCCGCCAGGTCTTGAATCTTGTCGGCGCATCGCACGTCAGCATTGTCGCGTCTTCCTTTGGAGGCCTGATCGCCCTAGAACTGTACCGCCTGATGGCGGAGAATGTCATGCGTCTTTCCTTTGTGGGCTCCATCCCCAAATTCGCGCGCGGACCCGGTTATCCTGCCGGCTTGGACATTGCAAAGATACGCACCTTAAGCGGTCAATTCGACGGGGATTATGCAGGCATTCTGGACATTTTCTTCCGCTCCCTGTTCACCATCAAGGAGCGCGACAGCGAACAATTCAAGCGGTTGAAGGCATTGCGCGCCGGCGAACCATTGCCCCGCCGGGAAGCGCTGAAGGCATTTTTGGATATCCTGGAGAAAACAGACCTGCGTGACCGAATTGCCTCGTCCATTTGTCCGGTGCAATTCATCACCGGTGAGAAAGACCCGTTATGCCGAAGGGAGATCATGGATTGGGTGGCGGAGCATACGTACAACGCCAGGTTCGACTTCATCGAAGGCTGCGGCCATCTGCCTTTTTTGACCGAAGTGACAGAATATAACCGTTTACTGGAAGATTTCTTCTTAAGCTGATGTGGACCACATTCACCAATAAAGTGCGCAAGGCATTCACCGACGCCGCCGACCAGTACGATATCCTGACCAGCCTGCATAAGGAGATCGGCCGGGAACTCGTCAAGAAGGTCATGAAGATCGATGCCGCGCGTATCCTGGACGTGGGCTGCGGTACGGGGTACGCGGCCAACAAGGCCAAGTTCTTTTTTCCTGAAAGCACCATCGTGGGTCTGGATCTCGCCGAAGGCATGCTGGCCAAAGCTAAGCAATTGCATGAAGGCGTTCCTATTGAATGGCTGCAGGCCGACGGGCAGGTCCTGCCTTTCAAGACGGGGGCTTTTGATCTTATTGTTTCCAATCTTGCCTATCAATGGGTCGTCGATCTGGGTGCGGGGTTCAAGGAAGCGCACCGCACACTTTCTCCCCGAGGCACCTTTGCCATCACCATGTTCGGCTCCCAGACCTGTGCGGAACTTTTTGATTCACTCAGGGCGGTCGATCCGGAGACGAAGGTCAATAATCTGCCTGCGCTCGCCGATGTGCGCACCGCCCTGCATCAGGCCGGGTTCACGAATGCCAAGATCGATTATGAACTGATCAAGGTGCAATTCAGGGATGTGCGGGAATTGCTGGGCTGGCTGAAGGCTATCGGCGCCAACCGTTTGTCCGACGATGTTTTTCTGGGGAAGAACAAATTGGCCAGGTTGGAAGAACATTATCGTATTAACTTTCCCTATGGGGACGGCATCAGTGCCGGTTTCGAGGTGATCTGGGTCCATGCACAAAAATAAAGCCATTTTCATCACCGCCACCGACACCCACGTCGGCAAGACCATTGCGACCTACGTGCTGGGCACCCTGCTTCGGCATAAGGGCCTGGATGTGGGCGTTATGAAACCTGTGCAATGCGCGGGCAATGACGCGGGTTTCCTCAAGAAGTCGCTTGCGATCGAAGACAGCTTGGACCTCATCAATCCCTGTTATGCGCCGGAGCCATTGTCCCCGCACCTGGCTTTCCGCCGTGCCCGTAAGAAGGTGGATGTGGAAAAGATCCGGCGCAACTTTGAGACCCTGCGCGTGCGCCATGACATCATGCTCATCGAAGGTGCAGGGGGTTTAATGGTGCCGCTTAAAGACAATTACCATACGGCTGACCTCATCAGGGATCTGGACGTCGAGGTCATCATCGTTGCCCGGTTAGGCTTAGGGACCATCAATCATACGCTCCTGACCATACATCAGGCGCACGCCTATGGACTCAAGGTGAAGGGGCTGCTGTTCTCCGACGTCAGTTCACAACCCAAGACCATTGCGGAACGCACCAATCCCGTTGAGATCGCCCGTCTGTCCGGCGTCAAGGTGCTTGGCACCATTCCTTATTTAAAGAGCAAGACCGTCAAAGAGGTCCTGGGCAAATGCAGCCACATAGCCGTCGACTGAAACAGATCGACCAGCGTTACATCTGGCATCCATTCACCCAGATGAAGAGCTGGTCCGAACCACTGGTCATTGACCATGCCCGGGGCGTGTATCTTTTTGATACCGATGGCCGGCGTTACATCGACGGAGTTTCTTCCCTCTGGGTCAATGTGCATGGCCATCGCCATAAGACCATCGATGCCGCCGTCAAGCGGCAGATCGACAAGGTCAGCCATTCGACCATGCTTGGGCTCGTCAATGTCCCGTCCGCAGAACTGGCAGAACAATTGGTCAAGATCGTTCCCAAGGGTTTAAGCAAGGTCTTCTATTCTGATAATGGTTCCACTGCCGTTGAGATCGCGCTCAAACAGGCGTACCAATATTGGCAGAACACAGGATATCCTAAGAAACGCACCCTGGTGCATTTGAGCAACTCCTATCATGGGGACACCTTGGGCAGTGTGAGTGTTGGCGGCATCGAACTTTTCCATCAGGTGTACCGCGGCCTCATTTTCAAGACTAAAGCGCTTAAGTCCCAAGGCTTTGATGCAGTCACCGAGTTCGAAGCCTATTTGAAGAAGCATGCAGCTTCGACTGCGGCCCTGATCGTTGAGCCCATTGTTCAGGGTGCTGCCGGCATGCTCATCTGGCCCCGAGGCGTGCTTAAAGAATTCAGGCGCTTATGCACCAAACATGATGTCTTTCTGATCGCGGATGAGGTCGCCACCGGTTTCGGCCGCACAGGGACCATGTTCGCCTGCCAGCAGGAGGGGGTAACGCCTGACTTCATGTGCATTGCCAAAGGCATCACCGGGGGATATCTGCCGCTGGCCGCCACCTTGACGACACAGAGAGTGTATAACGGCTTCATTTTCGACGACAAAGACCAGAAGACTTTTTTTCACGGCCACACCTATACCGGCAATCCCCTGGCCTGTGCTGCAGCCCTCGCGAACCTGGAAATATTCAGGAAAGAACGCACCCTGGCCTGCCTGGCCCCTAAAATAAAACATTTGGTAAAAGCCCTTAAAATGTTCTATAATTTGCCCCTTGTCGTCGATGTCCGCCAATGCGGTTTTATGGTGGGGATAGAGCTTAAAGGCCCTTGGCAAGAGCGCATCGGGGCCCAAGTTTGCGAACGCGCGCGCCGATACGGCGTCATTTTACGCCCATTAGGCAACGTCGTGGTCATCATGCCGCCCCTGTCTATTTCACTTAAGGAATTGGATCGATTGGTGAACGCAACGTATCAAGCAATTGGTGAATTCAGTGACATGCGCGCTTGAGAAAATGGCATTGTGTAGCAAAACAATCAGGGTTTTTTCGCCAAATGTTTGCGAGGATTTACAGTGAGAATGTCCATATACAAGTTCTTCTATAAGACATTCGATCTGTAAACCGAAGCAAACGGCGAAAATAACCCGTTTTGCGGAATAATGCCATTTTTCAAGCATCACTAGGAAAGATATGACCAATAAGGACAAAACAGTATTCGTGGCAATGAGCGGCGGGGTCGATTCCTCCGTCGTTGCCGGCATGATCAAGGACGCCGGTTACAAGACCGTGGGCGTCACCATGTGCTTTAACATCACCCATCCCAATTCCGATAAACCGTCCTGCTGCGGCATCGACGGCATCGGGGATGCCAAGCGTGCCGCCGAGATCCTGGACATCCCGCACTATGTTTTTAATTTTGCTGCCGACATCAATGATTACATCATCGAAGACTTCACCAATGAATATTTGAACGGCCGCACCCCCAACCCATGCGTGCGCTGCAACCAGCATTTGAAATTCGGGACCCTCTACCAAAAGGTCAAGGCCTTAGGGGGCGATTACATCGCCACCGGTCATTACGGCCGGATCGAATTCGATGCCGGTGCTGAGAATTTCCAATTGAAGAAGGCTGCCGACCCCCGCAAAGACCAGAGCTATTTTCTCTACAGCATGAAGAAGCATACCCTGCCTTCGGTGCTGTTCCCGCTCGGGGGCTTGACCAAGCCGGAAGTGCGTGAGCTGGCCCGCAAATACGGCCTGAATACGGCCGACAAACCGGAAAGCCAGGACATCTGCTTTGTCCCCAAGGAAGGCTATAAGAAATTCCTCGAAGACCGCGTGGGCAAGGCCATCATGAAGCCCGGGGATTTCATTGATGAAACGGGCAAGGTGGTGGGCGAACATAAAGGCCTGGCACATTACACCATCGGCCAGCGCGACAAACTGGGCATTGCTTTGGGGTATCCGGTCTATGTGAACCGCCTTGACCGCGCCAGCAATACCGTCCATGTGGGCAACCTGGAAAAGCTTTATTCCAAGGGCTTTGTCGCGGGCCAAGCCAACTGGGTGAGCATGGAAATTCCCAAAGAAACCATAGAAGTGACCGCGCGGATACGATATAATTCTCCTGAAGTAAAAGCGTATGTGACCCCCGTTGGTGAGGGGTCTGTGCGCGTTGAATTCGCCGAGCCGCAAAAGTCGGTGACGCCGGGCCAGTCCGCCGTGTTCTACCAAGGCGACGTGGTCGTAGCCGGTGCCATCATCGACGAAGCGCTGGCGATCATCTAATTTAAGGAGATCCACATGAAGTTTGCCAGCCTTCTATTAATGCTCCTTTTCACCGCTACCAATGTCCATGCCGGCGCCAATCCCGCCCGTCAGGCTGCCCAGCAAAGAGGTACGGAATCCCCGGCTGACGGCGTATGGTATGTCTACGACCGCAACGGCAAGATGACCAAGGAAGAGCATTACCTTTCCTACCGTCTTGATGGGACTGTCAAATTGTTCTATCCCTCCGGCGCGCTCAAAGAGATCAACCAATATATCGACGGTGTGCGTCAGGGTCCGGGCAGGAGCTATTATGAGAACGGCAGCCTTGAAGCGGAATTCACCTATGTGAACAATAATATTGACGGGACGTTCAGGCATTATTACACGACGGGCGAGCTCGACAGCGAATCCACTTACAGCGCTGGACGCCTGTCAGGACCTAAGCAGACATTTTTTAAAAGCGGCGCGATCACCCAATCGCTCAATTACGATGCCGGTGTGCTTAACGGCACCGTCTTGACCTATCTCGAGACCGGGCAGCTGGTTTCCGAAGAGAATTATAAGGACGGCACTCCCTTTGCCAGCAAGGAACACAACGGTGATACCTTGCAGACCAAATTGACACCTCCCAAGAACAATGGCCAAGCCAAGGCTGCAAACCCTTCTTTAGAAAAGAAAAAATAAGATGATCAGTTTAAATACCGACCTGCTCAAAGGGTTCGTCGCTGACGGCGAACTCGAAGCCATGGCCCCTGCTGTCCAAAAGGCCCATGACCAATTGCACCAGAAGACCGGCCAAGGTTCTGAATTCACCGGCTGGATGGACCTGCCCTCACGGATACCGGACTCCCTGATCACGGAACTGGAACAATTGGCCGCCCAGGTGCAGAAGGACTCGGACTGCCTGGTCTCAATCGGCATCGGCGGTTCCTATCTGGGCATTCGCGCGAGCATTGATTTCGTCGGTGCCGCCAAGCTGCCCATTTATTATGCCGGCCATAACATTTCAAGCGATTACCTGTACCAATTGCTCGAGACCTTGAAGGACAAGAGGGTCACGGTCGTGGTCATTTCCAAGTCCGGCACCACCACCGAACCGGCCATTGCCTTCCGCGTCATCAAGAAATTGCTCGAAAGCAAATACAGCGGCGAAGAATTAAAGAAGCGCATCATCTGCGTCACCGACGAGAAGAAGGGGGCGCTGCGCATCATTGCGGACAAGGGCGGCTTCAAGAGCTATGTGATCCCGGATGATGTGGGCGGTCGTTTCTCCATCCTGACACCCGTAGGTCTGGTCCCGTTGGCCCTGGCCGGTGTGGACATCAGAAGCTTCGTTGAAGGCGCGCGCAAGGCCCAGGCCGAATACGCCGAGACCGACCTTTCCAAGAATACCTGCTACCGTTACGCAGCCCTGCGCAATATCCTGTACCGCAAGGGTAAGAAGATCGAAGTCCTGTCCTCATTTTATCCCAATGTCTATTATGTCGGCGAATGGTGGAAACAGCTGTTCGGCGAGAGCGAAGGCAAGGAACACAAGGGTATCTTCCCTGCGTCCCTGACCCTGTCCGCTGACCTGCATTCCATGGGCCAGTTCATGCAGGACGGCGAGCGCACCATCTTTGAGACCTTTGTGGCCATCGACAAGCCTGTGCATGATGTGCCCGTTCCCATGGATGCGGAAGACCTGGACGGGTTCAATTACGTGGCGGGTAAGGGATTTGACCTGGTCAACAAGAAGGCCTATGAAGGCACGGCCGCTGCCCATTACGAGGGCGGGGTGCCCTGCATGACCATCACCCTGTGTAAGGCAGACGCCTTCCATCTGGGGCATTTATACTATTTCTACGAGAAAGCCTGCGGTATTTCGGGGTATATCCTTGGGGTCAATCCCTTTGACCAGCCGGGAGTGGAAGCCTACAAGAAGAAGATGTTCGCGCTTTTAGGCAAAAAATAAAACCCGCGGCTGTTTCCGTGGGTTTTATAAGGGGATAGGCCTCAAATCGCTTGCGCTATCTTTGCCCCTCCTTTTCTACTCCTAGTATGCCATATGATTTTACAAAATGCAAATTTGTGCTATATATAGGGTGTGTTTCTTATCTAATCTTGGGGGGTGCGCATGGGCCGTATAGGAATGCCTGAATTGATCTTGATCGTGGTCGTCTTCGTGATGCTCTTTGGGGCCCAGAAATTGCCTGAAATAGGCGCCGCGCTCGGCAAAGCCATCCGTGAATTCAAGAAATCCGTCCGTGATGTTGAGGACGAAGTGAAAAAGCCGCTCGAAAACAACACCAAGTGACGTTTCTTGAATCTTTACAGCCGTTTTTGGTCCATTTCAATGAATTGCGCTCAAGGGTACTTAAGTCCTTGGGCGCTTTTATTGTAGCCGTCTTTTTCTGTTTCACCTTTGCCGACCGCATCCTGGCCTGGATCATCAAGCCTGCCGGCCACCTGGTCTTCACATCCCCCGGAGGGGCGTTCTCGGCGGTGATGACGATGAGCATGGTGACGGGCTTCGTGCTGGCCTCACCCTACATCCTTTACCAGCTATGGGCCTTCGTGGCGGGTGCTTTAAGGCCGGATGAGCGCAGGTTCGTCTTCATCTTCGGACCCTTGTCCTTCGTGTTTTTCTGTCTGGGGGTGGCCTTTGCCTTCTTCGTGGCCATGCCTATGTCGTTCAATTTTCTCATGGGATTCTCATCGCCGCAGCTGATCGCCATGATCACCGTCGACAATTACCTGGAATTCATGGGCAATCTGGTGATCGCGTTCGGCGCCACCTTCCAGATGCCGCTGGTCCTGGCCTTCTTGGCCCGGATCGGCATCGCGACGCCCGAGTACCTGCGCCAAAAAAGACGCCATGCCATCATGATCATCCTGATCGTTGCTGCAGTGTTGACTCCGCCGGATGTTGTTTCGCAATTGTTACTGGCTGTGCCTCTGGTGGTGTTGTATGAGGTGGGTATTATTTTCGTGCGGATCGCCTACAAACATAAAACCCTCTGAGAGTATCAGAGGGTTTTATGAAAATGCTTGGAAAACAGCACTTATTTCTTCTTTGCCGTTTTCTTCTTAGCAGCTTTTTTCTTGGTAGCCATGATGTTCTCCTTTCTTAAGGATTGATTTGTTAATAAAATATTAGCACACCTACACATAGATGCAAAAAGATTCTACAAATTATTTTTATACGCGTGATTTAAAAAATATAATTCCTCGACGGAGAACATGACAGACAAAACAAAATATATTTCTTTGTACATCCATATCCCATTTTGCGTGAAAAAGTGTTTGTTTTGTTCGTTCGCGGTGTCAATTGGGCAGGCGCACAGGGTGGATGATTATATTGCGGCGCTTGAAAAGGAGGCGGCACAGTACAAAGGGCTCGCAGTCAGGACCGTTTATCTCGGCGGAGGCACTCCGTCCTTCCTCTCGGCCCCGCAATTGGAGCGTGTGGTGCGCATGGTGCGTTCCAATTTCTCCGTCGAAGATGATGCGGAATGGGTGATCGAGAACAATCCTGAAGGTATTGATGTCCACAAAGCCCTCGCGTTGAAGGCGCTTGGGTTCACGCGCGTGAGCCTGGGGGTACAGAGTTTTAATGACGCGTATTTGAAATTCTTAGGCAGGGCCCATGACCGCGGCCGTGCCGTGCAGGCCTTCGCGGACCTGCGCGCTGCGGGATTTGGCAACATTAATGTGGACCTGATGTATGGATTCCCCAAACAAACGCGGGCGGCATTGCATGCGGACCTTGAGGCGGTGGCCGCCCTTCAGAGTGAGCACGTATCGATCTATACGCTCACCGTCGAGCCCAACAGCCGTTTCTATGCCACGCAGATGAAGCTCGATGGGGACGACAAGCTTGCCGATGATTATGTTTATGTCACGGAATACTTGGAGAAGGCTGGGTTCCAACAATACGAGGTGAGCAATTTTGCCAGGCCGGGCTTTCGATCAAAACACAACATGGCCTACTGGCAGGGCGGCGGGTATGTGGGCTTAGGCATGGGCGCCCATTCCTTCATGGGAAATTTCCGGGTATGGAACACGGAGCATTTGAACCAGTATTTGGATCAGATCAGTACGGATGGCCGGGCCATCGCGGGGTATGAAGACCTGGATGCGCGCACACAATTCATGGAACGTTTGGTCTTCGGCCTGCGCATGAATGCGGGCATACGCATCCCCATAATAGAAAAGGAGCAGCAATACCTTGCATCGATCGAGACCATGCGCTTGATCGATGGCTTCATCAAGGACGGCTTCTTGGTCAAGGAAGGTGAATACATAAAGACCACCCTCCAAGGCCGCTTGGTCCTGGATGAACTTGCAGCGCGGTTAATTTAGGGACACCCACCGTAACCCTAATTATGTTATAATTAATTCACTCACATCCCCTTGTGAGATTAAAATAAATCCCCCCGGAAAATATCAACCGTCCACTCACAGGGGGAAACCATGCCCAGGATCGCTCGTCTCGAAGTTATCGGATATCCGTATCATGTCATCCAACGCGGCAACCGTAATCAGAAAGTCTTTATACGGGAGGGGGACAAGGCCAAATATTTGAAGATATTAAGAGTTCAGGCTGAATTATTCGGCGTAGATATCTGGGCCTACTGTTTAATGGATAATCATGTTCATTTGATCGTCATGCCCAAGCACGAAGGTGCTTTGACGGAATGCATCAGTGAAACGCATCGTTCGTATACCTTAATGGTCAATTATCGCGAAGAATGGCGGGGACATTTGTGGCAGGGCAGATTTAAAAGTTATCCTATGGATGAAAAGCACTTATGGGCGGCAGTCAGATACGTGGAACGAAATCCCGTAAGGGCGGGTATGGTTAATGAGGCTGGGGACTATCTGTGGTCTAGTGCCCGAACCCATCTTGGCCTGGACAAGATAAAACTATTAAGCCATTTTTATTTGTTGGATCAGATCAAGAGCTGGAAGGAGTATTTAGCCAAGCCAGAGGACGACAAAATTATAGATATCTTGAGGATGCATGGCAAGACAGGGAGGCCATTGGGCGAAAAGGTGTTCATTGATGGCTTGGAAGCTAAGACAGGAATGGTGCTGACCAAGCAAAAGCCGGGGCCAAGAATTAAGGTTACGGTGGGTGTCCCTAAATTATTTTGATCTTACGCTGGTTGGCTTCGGCGATGAGTTGGGAGTGGGAGAAGAGCTTGAGGAGGGAGGCGCCGATCAGCTCCTTGTACTGCTGGTGCATCTTGAGATCTTTGCCGATGATCTTCTGGGCCTTGGCCAGACGGATGGCCACCGCAGAGAGAGCATAATCCAGGCTTCCTGCATCGATGAATATCTGCTTCACCGTTTCCAGGTCCTTGAGGGTCTTGGTAGGCTTGTTGAACACCTTCAGGAATTCCGCTTTGTTCTTTCCCTTCAACACCCGGTTGGCGTGGCAGACCAAGAGGGTCTTCTTTCCTTCTGCCAGGTCGCTTAGGATGGACTTGCCGATCTTTTCTTCCGTTTCATAAATACCGATGATATCGTCCTGGATCTGGAAGGCCTGGCCGATCAGGATGCCGAATTCAGAGATCTTTTTGATCTGCCGCTTGTCCGCGCCGGCGAGAATGGCTCCGGTGACCATGGGGCAGTCAAACGTGTAGCGGGCGGTCTTGAGCGTGTAATTGAGATAGACATCCTCTTCTTTGACATCATCCAGAGTGCTGACGCCGTGCACGGTGTCGATGAATTCGCCCATGGCGGTGAAGGCCGCGGTCTGGATGAAATACTTGAGCGCCCGTTCCTTGCGGTCGAGGGGTTCATCGATCGACAAAAAGGCGTCGATGGCCAGGGCATAAACGATGTCCCCGGCAATGATCCCAAGGTCAATGCCCAATTTGTCCGGGTCATTGGTCTTGACCGTGTGGGCCAGGACCTTGTGCATGGTGGGTTTACCCCGGCGCAGGTCGGAACGGTCGATGATATCATCATGGATGAGCATGAAATTGTGCAGGAATTCCATGCAGGTCGAGGCATTGTAGAGTTTGCGCGATATCTTGCGGCTTTGTGGGGCGTAGGCCTTATAGGTCAGGATCAACAGGAGGGGGCGGATGCGTTTGCCTTCCCGCAGTGTGAATTCCTGTATGCTTTCGAATAACAGCGGAGAAACCAGGTGCAGCTTGTATTCTTTTTTAACGGTATTGAGGAAGGACGCAAGGCTTGCATCGATGTTGCGCCGTATTTGGTCGATCATGGCCGGTATAGTACCACACAATATTATTTATCTCAAATATTCCTTTAAAGAATATGGGTTTAAATTAAAATAAAGGTATGAAAATCCTATCCGCAGTCCTCATGCTTGTGCTGTTCGCCCCTTCGGTCTTTGCCGCCAACCTTTCCCTTAACGATGGACGCACCATTAGCGGCCAGGTGATCGAGAAAACCCCTGAGAAGGTCAAGGTCGATGTGGACGGGATCCCCATGACCTTCTATGCCGATGAGATCAAGGCTATCGACGGTCAGGCCTGGACGGCTGCTGCGCCTGTTGATGTTCCGGCGACGGTGACACCGCAAGTCTCTGCGGCCCTTCCTTCCGGGAGCAAGAAGGCCCTGGTGCTGCAATTCATCGATGTTTTTGGTACGCGTGAATCCATGGCCGCTAATCTGGAGAACATGCTTAAAGAAATGCCCGCGGACAATCCGGACGCACAAAAACTGAAGAACACTATCAAGGTTGAGGAGATCATTGAACGCCTGGTCCCGATCTATGAAAAGCAATTCACGGAAGATGAACTTAAGGCCTATATCGCTTTTTATTCTTCCCCGGCTGGGCTGAAGCTGAAAGCGGGAATACCTGTCATCATGCGCGAAAGCGTGGATGCCAGCACCCAATATTTTCAGGAAAAGTTCCCCGAAATCGCCCAAGGCAACAAAAATTAGGAACATAAGTACATAAATACCAATAGTTTATGTATTTTTCATGTTCCGGATGGTCTTTTTTGAGTTGACCGCTTTTATTTTCTCTGCTATAGTAACCCGCGTTTTACTCCCTTTCATAACGTCAATAGGCGCCTAAAGTTAGTTCAAAAAACAGGAGAAAAAATGATCGATCGTTATTCACTGTCCAAAATGACCCGCATTTGGTCTGATGAGCATAAGATGGAGATCATGCTCAAGATCGAGGTCCTTGCGTGCGAAGCCATGACCAAGTTGAATTTGATCCCCAAGCCGGCCATGGAGAAGATCAAGAAGAACGCCAAATTCGATATCGAAGAGGTCCGCCGCATTGAAGAGCGTACCAAGCACGATGTCGTTGCTTTTATACAAAATGTCGGCCAAAGTTTGGGGCCGGAAGCGCAATATTTGCACATGGGCCTGACCTCGTCGGACCTTTTGGACACCTCCTTGTCCATGCAGTGTGTGGAAGCCTCCGATATCCTGATCGCGGACATGAAGAAATTGATCCTGGTCGTCAAGGAAAAAGCCAAGAAGTACAAGGACACGGTCTGTATCGCCCGTACCCACGGTGTGCATGCAGAGCCGACCACCTTCGGTTTGAAATTGGCCATATGGTATGACGAGAGCAACCGCAACTTGGAACGCCTGATCCAGGCCCGTGAGAGCATGCGCATCGGCAAGCTTTCCGGTGCTGTCGGTACCTATGCGAACGTTGACCCGTCCGTCGAAGAATATGTCTGCGAGCAGCTGAACCTGAAGGCGGCGAACGTGGCCACCCAGATCATCCAGCGTGACCATCATGCGCATTTCGTGGCTGTCCTGGCCTTGATCGGTTCTTCCCTGGAGAAGTTTGCCAGCGAGATCCGCGCCTTGCAAAAGACCGAGCTGCTGGAAGTCGAAGAGCCTTTCTTCAAGGGCCAGATCGGTTCTTCCGCCATGCCGCACAAGCGCAATCCGGTCACCTGTGAACGCATCTGCGGTTTGTCCCGCATCCTGCGCGCCAACTCGATCGTTGCCTTCGAGAACATCAATCTCTGGCATGAACGCGACATCAGCCATTCATCCGCCGAGCGCGTCATCCTCCCGGATTCGACCATCGCCTTGAATTACATGCTCAACAAATTCATCCCCATCGTTGAGGGCTTGCTGGTGTATCCAAAGAACATGATCACCTCATTGTCCAAGACTAAGGGCCTGATCTATTCCCAGCGCATCCTCTTGGAATTGATGAAGAAGGGTCTGACCCGCGACGCTGCGTACGAGATCATCCAGTCGTGCGCCATGCAGGTCTGGCAGGAGAATTCCGATTTCAAGGAAGTCCTCAACCGCGACCGCCGCGTGCGCAAGTACCTGTCCAAGAACGAGATCGACGGCTGCTTCGACATCAAATACTACATCCGCCACCGCGACCGCATCTTTAAGCGCGCAGGGATCAAGTAATCAATGGAAAAGCGCGACAAGATATACGAGGGCAAGGCCAAGATCCTGTATACGACGGATGATCCCGGTCTTTTGATCCAGTATTTCAAGGATGATGCGACTGCGTTCAACGCGCAGAAGCGCGGGACCATTGCCGAGAAGGGCATTATGAACAACGGCATCGCGTCCAAGATCTTCGAATTCCTGGTCAAGGAGGGGCTCACGACGCATTTCGTCAAGAAGCTCTCCGACCGCGAAATGCTCGTCAAGCGTGTCGAGATCGTCCCTGTCGAGGTCATTGTCAGGAACCGTGCGGCTGGTTCCATGTGCCGTTTGTTGGGGTTGGCCGAAGGCTTGATGCTGGCCTGCCCCGTGCTCGAGTTCTGCTACAAGAAGGACGAGCTGGGCGATCCGTTGATCAATGAAACCCATATCCGGGCGCTGAACATCGCCACCGACGCTGAGGTCAAGCAGATCTCCGACCTGGCGTTGGGGATCAACGTTTCTTTAAAGAAGTTTTTCCTGAACCTCAACATCGAACTCATCGATTTTAAACTGGAATTTGGCCGGTACAAAGGCGGCATTATCCTGGCTGATGAGATCTCCCCTGATACTTGCCGTTTATGGGAAGTGGGCACGGGCGCTAAGCTCGATAAGGACCGCTTCCGCAAAGACCTCGGCAATGTAGAGCAAGCTTATCAGGAAGTCCTGCGGCGGGTTACACAGTAAATCATATGATTTGGCGTGTCGAAGTTTCGGACAAAGAGGGGGTCTTGGACCCTGCAGGCAAAGGTGTTCACGCGGATATTGCCGCCCTGGGATTGGGTGCGGTCAAGGACGTGCGCATTGTATCCGTGTACCTGCTTGAGGGTTCGCTCAAGCGTTCCCAGGCCGAGACGATTGCCCGCGAATTATTGATCGACCCCGTGGTCCAAGGGTATGCCATCCTTGAAAAGCCTTCTGCTGCGTATTCATCCGCTTCCCATCATATTGTTGAGATCGCCTATAATACCGGTGTCATGGACCCGACGGAAGCCTCTGTGCTTAAGGGCATCCGCGACCTGGGGATCACCGCTGTCGAAGCCGTGCGCCAAGCCCGGCAATACCACATTTACGGCGCATTTTCTGACCATGAGATCGAGACCATCACCAGCCGTGTCCTCATGAACAAGCTCATCCAGCACGCGGTCAAGGATGTGGAGAGCTCCTTCCACAGCCTGAAGATCGGCGCTGTCCCGGCCAAATTCGACCTGGTCCTGGTCGATCTCATCCATGCCGATGACGGCAAGCTCATGGAGATCAGCCAGAAGGGCCAATTGTATTTGAACCTCAATGAGATGCGCGCCATCCAGGCGTACTTTCATGAGGAAGGCCGTAACCCCACCGACGTCGAACTTGAGACCGTGGCCCAGACGTGGAGCGAGCATTGCCACCACAAGACCTTCCGCGGCATCATCCGTTACACCGAAGTGAAGGGCAAGACCAAGAAGACTAAGATCATCAAGAGCCTGCTGAAAAGTACCATTGCCCGGGCCACCTATGAATTGGACAAGAAATGGTGCATCTCCGTGTTCCACGACAATGCGGGCATCATCGCCTTTGACGATAAATTCCATGTGTGTTTTAAGGTGGAGACCCATAATCACCCTTCTGCCCTCGAACCATTTGGCGGTGCCAATACCGGCGTCGGCGGTGTGATCCGTGACACCCTGGGCACGGGTATGGCGGCCAAACCTTTGTGCAACACCGACGTATTTTGTTTTGCCCCACCGGACATGTCCTTTGGTGAATTACCTGCCGGCACTCTGCATCCCAAGCGCGTGATGAAGGGCGTTGTTTCCGGTGTGCGCGATTACGGCAACAAGATGGGCATCCCGACGGTCAACGGGGCCATCCTCTTCGATAAACGTTTTGTGGGTAACCCTCTGGTCTTTTGTGGTAATGTGGGCCTGATCCCCGTCGGCAAGGAATTCAAGAAGGTGAACAAGGGCGACCTGATCGTTGCGGTCGGCGGCCGCACGGGCCGTGACGGCATCCATGGCGCAACCTTCTCTTCAGGTGAGCTCACCAGCGAATCGGAGACAGTATCTTCCGGCGCGGTGCAGATCGGCAACCCCATTGAAGAAAAGAAGGTCTTGGACGTGTTGTTAAAGGCCCGTGATGCGAATTTGTATTCCGCCATCACCGATTGCGGGGCCGGTGGTTTTTCATCTGCTGTCGGTGAGATGGGTGTGGAGACGGGTGCGCGTGTCGATCTCGACAAGGCACCGTTGAAGTACCAGGGCCTCAAATACCATGAGATCTGGATCTCCGAGTCCCAGGAACGCATGGTCATGTCTGTGCCCCAAAAGAATGTGGCGCGTTTGCTTAAGATGTTTGCGGATGAGAATGTGGAAGCGACCGTCATCGGCGAATTCGACACCGGACGTTTGCAATTGTTCTATTACGGCGCGCAGGTCTGCGACCTTGCCTTGAGTTTTGTGCACGACGGCATCCCCAAGATCACCAAGGAGGCCGTGTACACACCGCTGCCATTGAAGAAAGAAAAATTATCCGCGGCCAAGGACCTGACCCAGGCACTGTGCGCCGCGCTCAGCCATTACAATGTCGCTTCCAAAGAGAGCGTCATCCGTGTCTACGACCATGAGGTGCAGGGGACAAGCGTGGTCAAGCCCCTGGTCGGCGTTGCCACCGATGGGCCTTCGGATGCCGCGGTCCTGCGTCCGCGTTTGGGCAGCGATAAGGGCATTGCCGTATCCAACGGCATCAACATCCGTTTCGGCATGATCGATCCGTACTGGATGGCGGCGTCCACCATCGACGAGGCCATACGCCAGGTCATTGCCGTGGGCGGTAGCCTGGACCGCATCGCCATCCTTGATAATTTCTGCTGGGGTAACCCGGACAAGCCGGACCGTCTAGGTGGCCTGGTGCGCTGTGCCGAAGGATGTTATGTTGCGGCCAAGGCCTTTGGAACGCCATTTATTTCCGGTAAGGACAGTTTGTATAATGAATACCAGGAGAACGGCCGGAGCCTGGCCATTCCCGGGACACTTCTGATCTCTGCGCTTGGTATCATGGATGATGTGCGTAAGGCCGTTACCATGGACCTCAAGAAGGCGGGTAACAGCATTTATGTGATCGGCAACACGTTTGATGAATTGGGTGGTTCCATCTACTTGGACAACTTGGACCAATTGGGCGACTCTGTCCCGACGGTGGATTTTAAGAAGGCGGTCAAGACGTATACGGCTCTCAGCAAGGCGACCGCGGCCGGCCTGGTCAGGTCCTTGCATGATTGCTCCGAAGGTGGCCTGGGCGTGGCATTGGCGGAAATGGCTTTTGCCGGAGGCTTGGGAGCGACGGCCTTGCTCTCCAAGGTTCCCTATAAGGGCAAGCTGCGCCGCGATGATGTTGTCCTGTTCAGTGAAAGCAATTCGCGCCTCGTCGCGGAAGTGGCACCCGCGGATGAGAAGAAGTTCAAGCAAATGCTCAAAGGCATCCCCGTGGCCCGGATCGGTACCGTGGAAGCATCCCCGGAATTGATCGTCTATGGCCTCAAGAACAATGTTGTGATCAATGCGTGCATCGATGAACTTAAAACCATCTGGCAAACACCACTAAGGACCATATGAAACACCAAAAAATGAAATACCAAGCCCCTGACCTCGAAATGATGGAAGATCCTTGGCGCATTTTCCGCATCATGGCGGAATTTGTCTATGGGTTCGAAGAATTGAAGGATGTGGGGCCGGCGGTCAGCATGTTCGGTTCCGCGCGCATCAAGCCGGACCATGAATATTACAAGGCGGCTGAGAAAACCGCATCGCTCCTGGTCAAGGCCGGTTATGCGGTGATCACCGGTGGTGGCCCCAGCATCATGGAGGCGGGTAACAAGGGTGCGGCAGAGGCCAAGGGCAAATCCATCGGGCTTAATATCGACCTGCCTTTTGAGCAGAAGCCGAACCCGTTCATCAATCACCTGATCAATTTCCATTACTTCTTTGCGCGTAAGGTTTGCTTGGTCAAGTATGCCAAGGCCTTCGTCATTTTTCCGGGCGGCTACGGCACCATGGATGAATTGTCCGAGGCGATCACGCTCATCCAGACCCAGCGCATGCAGCAATTCCCCATCATCCTCTATGGCAGCAAATATTGGGGAGGCTTGCTGGACTGGTTCAAGGGCCCGATGCTGCATGAAGGATGCATCGATGCCAAGGACTTGGATATGATGCAGGTCGTGGACACGCCGGAAGAGGTCGTCCGGATCATCAAGAAATTCTATAGCAAGAAGAAGTAGGAACTGTCATTCCCGCGAAAGCGGGAATCCAAAACATATGTCCAAAAAAGTAAAAGTCCTGGTCCTGCGCACCGCAGGGACCAATTGCAATGAAGAGACCGCCTATGCCTTCAGCTGTTTTGGGGCAGAGGTCACGCAGGCGCATGTCAATGCCCTGGTTGCCGGCGATATTGCCTTGAAGGATTTCCACATCATGGCTCTGCCCGGCGGGTTCTCTTACGGTGATGATATTGCTTCGGGCCGCATCCTGGCCAATGAATTGCGTTTGAAGCTGGGTGCTGACCTTAAGAAATTCATCAAGGACGGGAAACTTGTCATCGGCATTTGCAACGGCTTCCAGATCCTGGTCAAGGCCGGCATTTTGCCCGGTTTGGGTGGCGACGGCCAGGAAGCGACGCTGTTCCACAATGATTCCGCAAAATTCGAAGCGCGCTGGACGCACATTTCGGTCAATGGCGGCAAATGCGTCTGGACCAAGGACATGCATTCCACCATTTATCTGCCTGTCGCACACGGAGAGGGGAAATTCATCCCCAAAAGTGCTAAGATATTAAAGATCTTGAAGGATAATGGTCAGGTGATTTTCAGCTATGCTGCATCTGATGGGAGCAAACCGGCCTACCCGGACAATCCCAACGGTTCAACCGACGATATTGCCGGCATCTGCGACACAACGGGCCGCGTGCTTGGCCTGATGCCGCATCCGGAGCGCCACTTTTCATTTGAGCATCACCCGTTCTGGACGCGCCTGACCAAGAAGAGCGAATTCGGCGAAGGCGCCCAGATCTTCAAGAACGGCGTCGAGTACGTGAAAGCCAATTTACTCTAAATATGTCATTCCCGCGAAAGCGGGAATCTATTGAGTCATTCCTGCGAAAGCAGGAATCCAGAATAAGTTCTTTGAAAGAATAAACTCAACCACAGCATCCTCCCCCGAATGCTTCCAATAAGGGGGTAGTATGCAGTATTATGTGTATATTCTGGCTAGTCAGAAGAATGGAACGCTATACATTGGCGTAACCAGTAATCTGATCAAAAGAGTGTATGAGCACAGAAATAATTTAGTTGAAGGTTTTACACAGAAGTACAATGTCCGTCAGCTGGTGTATTTTGAACAAACGCCAGATGCGTTTAGCGCGATAATCAGAGAGAAACAGCTTAAGAAGTGGCGCAGGCAGTGGAAAATAGATTTGATTGAAGAGAAGAATATAGACTGGAAAGATTTGTACTTTGATTTGATATAGGTCATTCCCGCGAAAACGGGAATCTAGAAAATATGGATAATCTATTTCTCCTTATAGTTTTAATAGTTCTTCCTTCAAAATTTGTGGATATAGCTACTGAAGATCTTATCAAGAAAGAATTTAGCACTAACGAGCAGTTATTGGCACAGTACCCAGATAAGAAATTGCCGCAATTGAAACGGGATGAATTTCGTAAAACAATGCAAGAGAACGCATCTCGAGTAAGAGAGTTAATTATTAACTCTTTAAAGCCGTTATTTCTTGTATTAATAAGTGCAGTTCTGTTAGCGTACTTAATAAGGTTCAGTGGCGTAATCATTCCTTCTAGTGCGCTGTTTTTATTAAGACTATTCTCAATTACGATTATATTTTGGTCGGTATTAGGCAAGTTGGGATGGGATATGCAGACCTGGAGTGGCAATACTTTGCCCGAAGTCATGCATAAAACTTGGACGCAGAGTTTGTATTTGTTGGGAACCTTTATTGTTATATTTGTAACTTACTTAGAATTTCTGAAGAAATCATAATGGATGCCCGTTTTCACGGGCATGACACGCGGTATGGATTCCCGCTTTCGCGGGAATGACAGTTAATAAGTTATTGGAATGGCAAAATATGGGATTAACTTATAAAAAAGCAGGGGTGGACATTGCCAAGGCGAATCGCTTTGTGGATGACATCAAGGTGCTGACCAAGAAGACCCTGACCAAGTCGGTTTTGAACCGTCCGGGTTCTTTCGGTGCCCTATTCAATTTGGATGTGCGCGGGATCAAGGACCCTGT
>JAYVSG010000162.1:0-9937 GCA_043775535.1 Candidatus Omnitrophota bacterium | reverse complement strand
CTGTCTTGGTCTCATCCACCGATGGGGTTGGCACAAAGCTTTTGGTCGCAGACCTGGCAGGTAAACACGACACCGTCGGCATCGACCTGGTCGCCATGAACGTCAATGACGTGTTGTGCACCGGCGGCCGGCCGTTGTTCTTCCTGGACTATATGGCCACGGGCAAATTGAACCGGGCCACCATGGTCAAGGTCATGAAAGGAATCGTGCGCGGCTGTGAATTGGCCGGATGCGCCCTGATCGGTGGGGAAACTGCCGAAATGCCGGATATGTATAAAGGCGAGGAATACGACCTGGCCGGTTTTACGGTCGGCATTGTGGACCGTAATAAGATCATCGATGGTTCAGCGATCAAGGCCAATGATGTGCTGATCGGTCTGCCATCTTCGGGGCTTCATTCCAACGGATATTCGCTGGCCCGCAAAGCGTTGAGCGTTAAAGAACAAAAGCAGTACGCCGAAATATTATTGAAGCCCACCTGTATCTATGTGAAGCCGGTGCTGGCATTATTGCAGAAGTTCACCGTCAATGGCATGGCCCACATGACCGGCGGGGCATGGCATGAGAAATTGACCAAGGTCCTGCCTAAAGGTTTGTGCTTCGCCGTTAACAAAGGCAGCTGGCCTGTGCCCCGGATCTTTCAATTGATCCAGGACAAGGGCAAGGTGCCTGAACGCGACATGTACCTGACCTTCAACATGGGCATCGGTTTCGCCCTCGTTGTTTCTCCCAAGGATGTCACGGGTGTGCAGGCATTCCTGCGTTCGCAAAAAATCGTATCGTTTGTCATTGGAAAAGTAATTCAGGACCAGAAGCGTAAAGTAACATTTGTATAATTAAGCGCGGGTGGCCCGAAGGCGGGGACCCCGATCGCCCGCAGCGGAGCGAGGACGAACGGGGTGCCGCAGGGACAGGACCCGCTCACTAAATATGAACGTACTAGTTATTGGCGCAGGCGGTAGAGAGCACGCACTTTGTTGGAAGCTGAAACAATCTTCCAAAGTAAAGAGGCTTTATTGCGCCCCCGGCAACGGCGGCATCGCGCAGATCGCCGAATGCGTCAACCTGGGCGTTGAAGACGTCGACAGCCTTTTGAAATTTGCTTTTGAGAAGAAGATCGACCTGACCGTGGTCGGGCCTGAAGTGTCGTTGGTCAAAGGCATCGTGGATGTCTTTACCAAGAAGGGCTTGAAGATCTTCGGGCCTTCCCAGGAAGCGGCCCAGCTTGAGGGCAGTAAGGCTTTTTGTAAGGAATTCATGCACCGCAGGAGCATCCCTACTGCCGTGTACAAGATCTTTGATGATGCCAGGCCCGCGTTGGAATTCTTGAACAAGGCCCAGTTCCCTATCGTTGTCAAGGCAGACGGGGTGGCGGCCGGCAAGGGTGTGTATGTGTGCCAGGACCTGAAAGAAGCACAGGTCGCGGTCAATGATATCATGGTCATCAAGGTCTTCGGCAGCGCCGGGGACCGCATTGTGATCGAGGAATGTTTGACCGGGCAGGAAGCATCTGTTCTGGCCATCTGTGACGGCAAGCATTTCCTTGTGCTGCCGACCGCCCAAGACCATAAGCGTATTTTTGACGAGGACATCGGCCCCAATACCGGCGGCATGGGGACATTCTCCCCGAATCCGTTGGTCACGGCGGAAGTGTTGGACCACATCATTGCACGTGTCATTGAGCCGGCGGTGCGCGGCATGTACCAGGAAGGCATGCCCTTCAAAGGCGTGCTGTATGCCGGGATCATGCTGACCCCGGATGGCCCGAAGACCCTGGAATTCAATGTGCGCTTCGGCGATCCTGAAACGCAATGCATCATCCCCAGACTTAAAAGTGACCTCGTGGATATCTTATTGGCGGCGTGTGAAGGCCGTTTGAATGAATTGAAGGTGCAGTGGGATGAGCGCGCCTGTGTCTGTGTCGTCATCGCCTCGGGCGGATATCCGGGCAAGTACACCAATGGCTATGGCATCAACGGATTGGACAAGATCACCGGGGATGATGTGATGGTCTTCCATGCCGGCACCAAGAATGACGGAGGCAATATCGCCACCAATGGCGGCAGGGTCTTAGGGATCACCGGCTTGGGGACCAATCTGGAAAAAGCCCGCGCCCGCGCCTACGAAGCTGTTGAGCAGGTCAATTTTGAACACATGTTCTTCCGCCGGGACATCGGCGTCAAAACATTGAAAGCGGTCAAAGCATAATGGGAAAAACCAAGGTACTGACCATCAATTCAGCCCTTCCGGAACCGGACAAGATCGCCGAGGCGGCACGCGTAATACGCCAGGGCGGCCTGGTCATATTCCCGACGGAAACCGTCTACGGCATCGCGGCGGACAATAACAATCCGCAGGCCATGGAACGTTTGTCCATGGTCAAGCATCGTAGCGCCGGCAAACATTTCTCCATCTTGGTGTCACAGCGCGGCATAATTGACAATTACACCAACTATACCGAACCGAACCTGTATAAGCTCATTGATAAATATTGGCCCGGCCCGCTGACCATCATCGTCCCCTCCAAGATACCGGGAGAGACGGTGGGGATCCGCATGCCGGACCACACCATCGCCTTGAAGCTGGTCGAGGAGAGCGGATGCACCATTGCCGCACCGTCCGCGAACCTGGAAGGCAAGAAGGCTCCGACCAATGTGGAAGAAGCTTTGGAAGATCTAGACGGCAAGGTGGAGCTAGCCATTGACGGGGGACCGGTCGATTTCGGTATCTCATCGACCATCGTGGATTTCACCAGATCCAAACCTACGGTCACCCGCGACGGTGTCATCACGCAGCCTGATGTCGACCGCACGGTGAACAAGAAGAATATTCTTTTCGTCTGCACCGGCAACAGCTGCCGTTCGGTGATGGCGGAATATTTGCTCAAGTCCAAGCTCATTGGCCGTGAGGACGTGGAAGTGATTTCTGCGGGGACAAGCGTGTATTTCAAGTCTCCAGCCAGCCATGAGACGGTCGCGGTCCTGCGCGAACACGGCATCAACGCCGGCGGGCATATGTCGCGTGCTGTCGGCCGCATCATGCTGAGAAAATCCGACCTGGTCTTTGCCATGACCCGCAGCCACCGCATGCAGATCCTCGATCTGGTCCCATCCGTCGAGAAGAGGGTGTACCTGCTCAAGGAATTCGTGGACAGCCGCGGGTATGAATCGGACATGGATGTGCCGGACCCCATCGGCCACGGCCACGGGGAATACCAGGAATGTTTATTGACCATCAAGGAGGCGGTTGAGAAGATCACCGACCTCATCTAGTTCTAGGGAAGATATGAAGATATTCATCGGCGCGGACCATCGCGGGGTCGCATTAAAGAAGTCTGTTGCGGAGTTCCTGCGCGGGCAAGGCCATGAGGTGGCGGATGTGGGCACGAACAACGAGGAAGTGTCCTGCGATTATCCGACCATTGCCTATGATGTGGCGACCTCGGTGGTCAAGTCCAAGGGCGGTCGGGGGATATTGCTGTGCATGACCGGCATCGGCCATTCCATTGCGGCCAACAAGGTACCGGGTGCGTATGCGGCGCTGGCCTACAACAAGGAAGCGGCAGCCCTCTCGCGTCAGCACAATAATTCCAATATTTTGATCCTGGGTTCTAAATTTGTCGATGAGCCGAACATGCGTGAGATCATCAGCGCATGGCTGGCCGCGGAATTTGAAGGGGGACGGCATTTGCGCCGTTTCGAACAGATCCAATCCATAGAGAAGGAGTTCTTGAGATGAGTTTCATTGAGAAGCAGGACCCGGAACTTTACAAAGCCATGACAGCGGAGCTCAAGCGCCAGAAGAACAACCTGGAGCTGATCGCGTCCGAGAACATTGTTTCCCCGGCCGTGCTGGAAGCGGCCGGCAGTGTCTTGACCAATAAATATGCCGAAGGCTATCCGGCCGTGCGTTGGTACGGCGGCTGCGAATACGTGGACGTGGCTGAAAGCCTGGCCATTGCCCGCGCCAAGGAAATGTTTGGCGCCGAGCATGTCAATGTGCAGCCGCATTCCGGTTCACAGGCCAATACGGCGGTGTACCTTGCCGTGCTTAAGCCGGGTGATACCCTGATGGGTCTGGACCTGGCCTGCGGGGGGCATTTGACCCATGGGTTGAAATTCAATATTTCCGGACGTTTGTACAATATCGTTTCCTACAAGGTCAATGAGAAGACCGAGTTGATCGATATGGATGAAGTGGAACGCATTGCCCTCGAGCATAAGCCCAAGATGATCGTGGCCGGCTACTCCGCCTATTCCCGTAAACTTGATTTCAAGCGTTTCCGTGAGATCGCCGACAAGGTGGGTGCCTATCTCTTCGTTGACATGGCCCATTTTGCCGGTCTGGTTGCGGCCGGACTGCATCCCAATCCCGTGCCTCACGCCCATTTTGTCACGACCACCACGCACAAGACCTTGCGCGGCCCGCGCGGCGGCATGATCCTGTGCAAGGAAGAATTCGCTAAGAAGATCGACAGCGCCATCTTCCCCGGCATCCAGGGTGGGCCTTTGATGCACATCATCGCGGCCAAGGCCGTGGCCTTCAAGGAAGCGTTGTCACCGGAATTCAAGCAATACCAGCAACAGGTCATCCTCAATGCCCAGACCTTGTCCGCGGCATTGACGGCCAAGGGCTTCCGCATCGTGGCCGGCGGTACTGACAATCACCTGTTCATGGTCGACCTGAGGCCCAAGAACATCTCGGGTAAGGATGCCTCGACCGTCCTCGATGAGGTGCAGATCACGGTGAACAAGAATCTGATCCCGTTTGATACGGCAGCACCAACGGTGACCAGCGGTATCCGCATCGGTACGCCGGCAGTGACCACGCGCGGCATGAAGGCGGAGCAGATGAAGAACATCGCCGACTTGATCGACGCGGCCATCGTCAACCACGGCAATGCTCCGGCATTGGAAAAGGTGCGGGCTGACGTGCAGAAGCTGGCCGATGCCTTCCCGATCTACAAAGGCATACATTAATTGTGTCATTCCCGCGAAAGCGGGAATCCATTATGGACCCCCGCTTTCGCGGGGGTGACTATGAGGTGAATCATGCGTTGTCCGTCGTGCAACCATAAGGACACCGGGGTCGTGGATTCCCGCATCAACAGCGACGGTACTTCCATCCGCCGGCGCCGCAAATGCCCTAAGTGTGAAGAGCGTTTCACCACCTATGAGTACATCGAACAGGTCCCTCTCATGGTGGTCAAGCGCGACGGCCGCCTGCAGCCCTTTGACCGTACGCGCATTATGAACGGCATCATGAAGGCCTGCGAGAAGAGACCGGTCTCAAGCGCCCAGATCGAGGCCGTGGTCGACGACATCGAACATGCCATCAGGAAAAAATATGACCATGATGTCAATGCCAAGGACATCGGCGAGATGATCATGAGCCGGCTGGCCGCGCTGGACGAGGTCGCCTATGTGCGCTTCGCCTCCGTGTACCGCCAGTTCCGCGACGTGAACCAATTCATGGATGAGCTGCATGTCATCCTGAGCAAGAACAACAAGGCCAAGCTTAAGAAGAAGGGAAAATAAATTGAACATGATCAAGGTGGAATTATCCCGCATCATCATAGATGAGAAACGCCAGGATCAGGTGATCGTGCTCAAGGAAAAAGAGGGCGACCGCCAGATCCCCATCGTCATCGGATTCATGGAAGCATCCAGCATCAAGATCAAGATCTCAGGTGTCGATGTCCCTCGTCCCATGACCCACGATCTGCTCGTGCAGGTCATCGGCATCATGGGCGGGAGCCTGGAGCGGGTCATCATCGACAAGCTCGTCAACAACACCTTCCATGCCAAGTTGGAATTAAAGACGCGTGAGGGTGATATCAAGATCATCGACGCACGTCCTTCCGACAGCATTGCCTTGGCCGTGCGTTTCAAAGCCCCGATGTACGTCACCGAAGAAGTGGCGCAAAAATCGGCAATGACCAACTCTTGAGCCATTCCATGGCCTTCCTCGAGGATTTCCCACAATTCCAACCCGTTCGTGATCTTGCCAAGGCGAAGAAATGCCATGTCTACCTGGTCGGCGGATTTCTGCGTGCGCTGAAAATCGGGCAGGAAAGCCATGACCTTGATTTTGCCGTGGACAAGGATGCGCTGGGCTTTGCCCGTGCCGTTGCCCGTCGCATCAAAGGGGTTTTTGTCCTCCTCGACCAGGAACATGGTTCTGCCCGTGTGGTCAAGAAGCAGGGCGACGCCATATGGACATATGATTTTACTGACCTGCGCGGCGGCAAGGATATTAAGCGCGACCTCGCCTTACGTGATTTTACCGTCAATACTTTCTGTGTGGACATTCTGGACGGGAAGGACCTTTCGCCGGTATCTGCCTCCCGTGATCTTAAGGCCAGATGCATCCGCATGGCTGCACCCAAGGCCTTTGCCGACGACCCGTTACGCCTCCTGCGCGCGTTCAGCCTTGCTGCCCAGACTGGGTTCAAGATAGAGGCCAAAACTATTCTTCGCATCAAGAAGGATGCCCCTTTGATCAATCGCGCCGCCATGGAGCGTGTGCGCGAGGAGATCTTCAAGGTGCTGGAATCCCCGCTTGCCTTCAGGAACATTGTGGCATTGGACAAGATCGGTCTATTCGAGAAGGTGTTGCCGCAGGTCGCCGTCATGTACGGGGTCAAGCAGGGCGGGTACCACCATCTTGATGTGTGGAAGCATTCATTGGAAGTGTTGAACCAATTGGAGCTGCTGTTGGCAGAGATCGACGGGGATGACCGCCTGCGTGGGTATTTCAGCGCCAAGATCGGCGGGGACCACAGCCGCGCCGCGCTGTTGAAGCTGGCCGCGCTCCTGCACGACATCGGCAAACCCGACACCCGTAAGAAGGAAAAGGACCGCATGACCTTCCACGGGCATGAGCATGTGGGCGAACGCATCACCCGCCTGGCCGTGCGCCGCTTGAAACTTTCCGTCAAGGAACAGCATTTTGTCGAGGATGCGGTGCGCATGCACCTTCGTCCCGGATACCTGTCCAATTTCAAGAAGCCTACGGACAAGGTGATGTTCCGTTATTTGCGCGACACCAAGGAAGAGGCCGTGTCGATCGCGGTGTTGGCCATTGCCGATCAGCGTTCCACCCGCGGGCCCCTGACCACGGAGGCAAAAGCCAAGCACCATTTGAAGATCTGCCGCCTCGCCATCGAGGAGTATTTCAAGGAAAAGGCAAAGCCTGTGAGGGAACGCCTCATCACCGGCCATGACCTTATCAAGGTATTGAAGTTGAAACCCTCACCGCTGTTCACCGAGATCCTGACGGCGGTCGAGGAAGCCCAGGCTTTGGGTCGGATCAGCACACGCCAGGAAGCCCTGGCAATGGCAAAACACCATGCGTCTTCATAAACTCAATAGAACGGTGATCAAGGTTCAGGGGGATGGGGTCAAATTCCTCAATGGCCTGACCTCCAACAGCCTCGATCAAATGCAGAATGCGTTCCTGAACCTGCATGGACGCATCATCAGCACGTTCTTCCAGAAACAGGTGAGCGCAGAAGAATTCCTGATCGCTGTGCCCCCGGAAGCAGTGGACCCGCTGTTAGCGCATTTGGACCGGTACGCCCGTTTAAGCGGAGTCAAGTTGGTGCCGACGGATATGAAGACCTATTTCGACCTAGATGCCAAGGATCCTTTGCTCATTACCGATGAGCAATTGCCGTCTTCCGTGACGGAAGAGGAGTTCACGCATTTTCGCCTGGCCAATGACCTGCCCTTGATGGGTGTGGATTACCAGGCCGATGAATTCATCTTGAATGTTTCCGAACACGCCCAGGTCTCCTATGCCAAGGGATGCTTTCTGGGCCAGGAGCCGGTGGCCAAGGTGCACAGCCGCGCCAAACCCGCTCGGAAGCTGGTGGTTCGTTATGCCGACGAGCTCACCGAGGAAGAACAGGGCAGGATGAGCTCCAAGGCGCAGGACCCCAAGAGTGGACGCATCATGGGTTTTGTCTTTGTCAAGAACGCCTAGCGTATGCTAGAATGGATTTCAATCACAACACATTAAGACAACGGAGTTTATAGATGGACCTGCGTACAAAGTCCGTGCACACGGGCGTCAACATCGACAAAACCTTCAATTCGGTCATCACTCCCATTTATCCGACCTCCACGTTCTATTTCGATGAGATCGGAAAGAACAAGGGTTATGATTACACGAGAAGCGGCAACCCTACGCGTGCAGCGCTCGAGAATAATATCGCTGCGCTCGAAGGCGGGGTCAATTGCTCGGTCACATCGACGGGCATGTCCGCCATCACCGCTGTCATGTTCTTCCTGAAGCCGGGAGATCATATTGTGGCCGGCGACGACATCTACGGCGGCACCTACCGTTTGTTCAACGCGGTCTTGAAGCCCATGGGCTTTGATTTCTCCTTCGTGAACATGAGGGACTTAAAGAAGGTCCAGTCCAGCATCAAGGCAAAGACCCGGATGATCTGGATCGAGACGCCCTCGAATCCGCTGCTCAATATCCTTGATATTAGCGCGTTGGTCGCGATCGCCCGTAAGAAAAAGATCCTGACCGTCGCGGACAACACGTTTTTGTCCCCGTATTTCCAGAAGCCTTTGGAACTCGGTGTCGATATGGTCGTCCATTCCACCACCAAGTACTTGAACGGTCACAGCGATGTGGTCGGCGGCGCCATTATTTACGGACGCAAGGAATTGCAGGAACGTGGACGCTACCTGGTCAATGCCCTGGGTGTGTCCCAATCGCCCTATGATGCATGGCTGGTATTGCGCGGCGTCAAGACCCTGGCCCCCCGCATGGAAGCCCACCAGGAGAATGCCTTGAAGGTGGCGCGTTTCCTCGAGGGACACAACAATGTGAAGAAGGTCTATTACCCAGGACTTTTAAGCCATCCCCAGCAGGACCTCATCAAGAAGCAGATGAAGGGATACGGCGGTATGCTCAGTTTCGAGCTCAACACCAAGAAGGTGCCGCTCAATAAATTCTTCAAGAAGCTCAAGTATTTTGCACTGGCCGAATCTTTGGGCGGTGTTGAGAGTTTGACGGAATCTCCGTGGTTCATGAGCCATGCCTCCATGGGGGAAGCGGGCCTGAAAGCCTCCGGCATCACGAAGGAGACCGTGCGTGTGTCCGTCGGCATTGAGGGCGCGGATGACCTGATCGAAGACCTTGGCAATGCGCTAAAAGGATGATGATGAGATCCCTGATCTGTTCGCTGTTGGCCCTTCCCATATTGTTGTTGAGCGTTCCCGCGCATGCGTCCTTGTCTGACATCGAGGCCGCAGTGATGGACAAGAATTATGAGCAGGCCCGGTCCATGGCGTCCAAGCTCCTGAAAGAGGGGGTCAACGATAAAGACCGCGCCAATGCGGAATATTACCTGGGATTAAGCCAGCTGCGCATGGGCCAATACGGTGAAGCCCGCCGGGCTTTCCGCATCGTCATGCAGGGGACCAACAACACCGAGCTTTATGAGAAGGCCGCCTTAGGGACATTTGAAGCCCTGTACATGTCCGGTTTCTATAAGGACGCGTTGAAGGAAGCGCAGGACCTGCTCAAGAGGAACCCGGAGTCCCAATCCAAGAGCCTTATTTACCTGAAGATCGCCCGCGCGCACTTGAAATTGACCCAATGGCGCAAGGCCAAGGATTATCTGCAGAAGATCGTCAATGATTACCCCCAGAGCTTTGAAGTTCCCATTGCTAAGGGTCTCCTGGAAGAGAAGGAGTATTTCTCTGTGCAGGTCGGTTCCTTCTTGGACAAGGAGAAGGCGCTCAAGCTTGTCGAAGAATTGAAAGGCCGGGACCAGTACGCCTATGTGATCGAAACGTCTTCTCCGGACGACAAGACCTTCTACCGTGTGCGCGTCGGGCAGATGGCCTCACTGGGCGATGCCCAGAGCCTTGAGGTCCAGCTGACAAAATTGGGATATCCCACCCTGATCTATCCT
>JAYVSG010000161.1:0-4057 GCA_043775535.1 Candidatus Omnitrophota bacterium | reverse complement strand
CACGCTTGAAGGTTTTGACATTGGGCTCAATTAAACGGGCCTCGTCCTCAGTGACCAGATGCACCCGGGAACCATTGCGTTGGCCGCGTTTCAAAAGCTCATCCAGCTGACCCAATTCAGATTCATTCTGGGCCACGACCAGCTTGCCGCATTCATTGATGGCCAGCCCCTTGGACTTGACATAGGCTTTCATCTCCCGACTGCCATCGACGGTGAATTTGGCCTTCAAACTGTCGGCAGTGTAATAGAAACCGGCGTGCAGGACCCCGCTGTTGCGGCCCGATGCGTGGCGTGCTTCGCCGTCTTCTTTATCGATGATAAGGATGGTGGCATGCGGCTTGCGTTCTTTAAGCGCATGGGCGACGGTGAGACCCATGATGCCGGAACCGATAATTAGAAAATCGTATTTCTTCATGCTTGAACTATAGCAAATTAAAGGTTAAGTTAGTATTAAATTATGGAACCGATCATCCTTACAACCAATCCTGGGAAATACGTCTGGTGCTCTTGCGGAGAGAGCAAAAAGCAGCCTTTTTGCGACGGAAGCCACGGCCCCACAGGCATGCGCCCCCTCTTCGTTGAGATCACGGAAGAAAAGACCGTGGCCTGGTGCACCTGCAAATTCAGCAATACGAAGCCATTCTGCGACGGAAGCCACAAGAAACATCAGTAGATTCCCGCTTTCGCGGGAATGACATTACCTACCGTATTTCCATACCTAACATAGCTCTTTTGCGGGACAAACCCCAGCGGTAGCCTCCCATTTCGCCCATGCCCCTGATGACGCGGTGGCATGGAATGACAAAAGAAACCGGATTCATCCCCACCGCCGTACCTACTGCCCTCACTGCTTTAGGGCTGCCTATTTCACGAGCAATGGTCCCGTAGGTGACAAGCTTTCCAGGTCTTATCTTTAGAAGAGCTTCCCAGACCTTGATCTGGAAATTGGTACCACGGCACAGCAGGTTTATCTTACCGCCGGAAACAAAGACGGCCTTTACGACCTTTGCTGTCTTCGCCGGATCTTGCTTGATCGCGGCATTGGTCCAATCCTTACGAAGATCTGTCAGGACCTGCTTACGTTCATCCTTGTCAGGGAATACCAGGCTGCAGATCCCACGCTCTGTGAGCGCGATGAAACATTCCCCGAACGGCGTCGGGTGAAAGCCATAGCTGATGGTCAACCCCCTGCCCTTTTCCTTATACTCACCGGGGCTCATGGCTTCGCAATTGATGAAGAGATCGTGCAAGCGGCCAGGACCGGACAAGCCCGCATCGTAACTGGCGTCGAGCACATTCGACTTCTGCAAAACTGTCTTGGCATGTTCCTTGGTCAGGAATTGCAGAAATCTTTTAGGACTGATACCGGCCCAACGCTGGAATATCCTTTGGAAATGGTATTCGCTCAAACCTGCGGCAGCGGCCATCTTGCCTAAATCCGGCTGGTCTTGAAAATTGTCCTTCAGGAAATGGATGGCCTTCTCAATGCGGTAATAATCTTTGGATAATTGTGCGAGATCGTTCATGGCTTAAGTATACCTACGGCAGGAAATGCAGCCACCCGATTCTTGCGGTTACTTCCTGATCAGGAAGATGCCGGCGTAGGCGAAGAGATTCCTTTTGATAAAGATCTCTTTATTGATGCCGATGGCGCGTTCACGATCGACGATGATGCCGCGATCAACGCAGAAATGACGGAAGTCCTTGATGCTTAAGAAACGCAGGTTGGGTGTATTGTACCATTTGTACGGCAGGCCCTTCGTCACCGGCACCTGGCCCTGAAAAAAGATCTGCAGCCGTGAGGACAGATTGCAAAAATTCGGGATGCCGACAATGACACGCTTGCCCACACGCAGGGCTTCCGCGATGACCTTATCAGGATTCATGATCTCCTGCAGACTTTCGTTGAGGATGACATAATCAAAACGCTTGTTGGAATAGTCTTCCAGGCCGGAATCAACGTCCCCATGGGAAACCGTGACCCCGCGCTCAACGCATTTGTAGATGGCTTTCTCATCGATCTCAATGCCGGTGACGCGGCACCCCTTCTGCTTCCTCAACAGGTCAAGCAGGGTCCCGTCGCCGCAGCCTAAGTCCAGCACGCTGCTGTTGGGGTCGATCATTTCGATGATGAACTTGTGGTCAAGTCGTATATTTGACATAGATTGGATTCCCGCTTTCGCGGGAATGACAGTTACTTTACATTACTCAAAAAGTGTTTAACAAGCTTGGACTGGCCTTCGATCTCAACTAAGAACGAATCGTGACCGTAGCTGGTATTGATCTCGATGAAGGACACATCGATATCATTGGCCTTCATGGCCTTGACCATTTCCTTGCTCTGGTACGACGGGTAAAGCCAGTCGGACGTGAAGGTGATGATCAAGAATTTATTAAGGACTCCCTTGAACACCTTTTGCAGGTCAACATCCTCGGCCAGGTCAAAATAATCCAGGGCCTTGGACAGATAAAGATAGCTGTTGGCATCGAAGCGCTGGACAAAGCTCTCCCCGCGGTATTTCAGATAACCCTCCACCTCAAAATCGTGGGAGAAATCGTAGCCGACCTTTTCCTTGCCCTTTAATTTACGGCCGAACTTCTCCTCCATGGAGCGCTCGCTCATGTAGGTGATGTGACCGATCATACGGGACACGGACATGCCGCGCGCAGGCAGGGCCTTGCCGTAATAATCACCCTCGCTCCAATCAGGATCGGACATGATGGCCTGACGAGCCACTTCATGCAGGGCGATCTGCTGGGCGGTATGACGGTAATTGGTCGCAACCAAGATGGATGACTTAAGAGAATCCGGGTAAAGCACGGACCACTTGAGCGCCATCAAGCCGCCCATGGACCCGCCGGATGCACATAATAATTGTTTTATCCCTAAGGAATCGATCAAACGCTTTTGCGCGACCACCATGTCTTCGATGGTGATGACCGGAAAACTCAAACCGTACGGTTTCCCCGTGGCAGCATTGATCGACGACGGACCGGTCGAGCCTTTACAGCCTCCCAGAACATTGGAGCAAAGGACGAAATATTTGTCCGTATCAAAGGCTTTGCCGGGGCCGATCATGTCGTCCCACCAGCCCGGGGCCTTGTCGCCCTTGTGCCAGCCGGCCGCATGCGCGTCGCCCGTCAGGGCATGGAAGATCAAAATGGCATTGCTCTTATCGGCGTTCAGCTTACCGTAAGTTTCATAGGCCAGGGTCACAGGACCGAGTCTTACCCCGCTTTTTAACACCAATTCGTCCGGTGCTTGAGCGAAGGTGTAAAATTGGGTTTCGACGAAGTTTTCGCTCATTTAGATTCTGTGTAGTAGAACATCGCCTCAAGGGACTTGAGCGCGCGCAGGCGGACATCCTCGTCAAAAATGACGCGGTCTTGCGGCAGCGGGTTCTTTAGGACCCGCAGGATGTCTTCCAGGGTGTTGGATTTCATATAACGGCACATGGTGCAGCTGCCGACGAGTTTCTTTTGCGGGAATTCCGCCTGCAGGCGTGCGGACAGGCCGCATTCGGTCAGCATCAGGAATTCCTTGGATTCGGTCTCCCTCATGTAACCGAGCATCTGTTCGGTCGAACCGACAAAATCCGAATTATCCACGACGGTGCTGTTGCATTCCGGGTGGCTGACGATCTTGGCATCCGGATGCTCGAGACGGATCTTGAGGATCTGTTCGATGCCGTAATCCTCATGCACATAGCACGTCCCGTTATAGAAACGGATGTCCTTCTTGATGCCGTTGCGTTCTACGTAATTCTTAAGGTTCTCGCCCATCAATTTATCCGGCAGGAAATAGATCTTGTCGTTCGGAATGGCCTGGACGATCTTGTATACATTCGCGGACGTTACACAGACATCACATTCAGCCTTCACCTCGGCGGTGGTATTGACGTAGCAAATAAAGGTATAGCCCGGGAATTCCTTCTTCAAGGCACGCACCTGGGCGGCATTGATGGAGTCGGCCAGGGTACAGCCATCCAAACGCGCAGGTATGAGCACTTCTTTCTCCGGATTAAGGATCTTGGCGGTCTCGCCCATGAAACGCACC
>JAYVSG010000160.1:0-9692 GCA_043775535.1 Candidatus Omnitrophota bacterium | reverse complement strand
CCTTGAAATACGCCATGATCGCGTCCGGCATGACCGCGATAACACAAATGAACAGCGCGCCGACCAGGGTGATGCGGGTCAGGACATAGTCCAGGTAATCCGCAGTTTCCTTACCCGGTCGTATGCCAGGCACGAAACCGCCGTGCTTCTTCAAATTATCAGCAACATCCGATGGGTTGAACACGATCGCCGTATAGAAATAACAAAAGAACACGATCATCAGGCCATAGATGATGTAATAGCTCGGATGCCCGCGGGAGATCCATGAGACAAAATGCTGCAATGGGCTGGCCGGCATGAAGCTCGCCAGCGTTGCCGGGAACAAAATGATCGACTGCGCAAAGATGATGGCGATGATACCTGCCGTGTCGACCTTAAGCGGGATGAAGGTCGCCTGCTGGCTAGAGATCTGGCTGCCTGAAACACGGCGTGCATACTGCACTGGGATACGGCGCTGGCCTTGTGAGATCAGTGTGGTGCCCAGGATAACGGAAATAAGAAAGAACACCATCAGGACAAGCGCGATGGGCTGCAGCTGTGCCGCCCCGCTCTGGGGGTTCAGCAAAAGTTGTAAATAATGGAATGCCGTCGGAGCTGAAGACAGGATACCGCCCGTGATGATGAGCGATGTGCCGTTGCCGACGCCGCGCTCCTGGATCCGCTCGCCCAGCCACATCAGGAACACCGAACCGGTGGTCAGGGTGACCATGGTGCTTAAACGGAAACCCCAGCCGGGTTCGTTGACGATCTGCAGGCCGCCAAAGGTCGACGGGCTTTCCAGCCACAGGGCGATAAAGAACGCCTGGATGGCTGCCAGCACCACTGTACCGTAACGCGTGAACTGGTTAATCTTCTTATAACCTGCCTGGCCTTCCTTGGACAATTTTTCCAAGGCCGGGATGACCGCTGTCAAGAGCTGCATGATGATGGAGCTCGAGATGTACGGCATGACCCCCAGTGAAAAGATGGTCAGCTTGCCAAGCGCACCACCGGAGAACATGTTCATGATGGAGAACACGTTGCCGCCGCCGGTATTGGTATTCATCCTCTGAAAGAACTCGCTGAGCGCCGCCCCGTCAATACCGGGGGTCGGGATATAACAGCCCAAACGGTAGACCGCAATGATACCCAATGTGAAAAGGATCTTGTTGCGAAGCTCTTCGATCTTGAAACAGTTCGCTAACCCTTTAAAAAATTGAGCGACCATAAATTACTTTGCCGCCTGCTTCGCGCTGCGAAGGGTCGCACGTGTTTCCCTTACGGCGGATTGCTTGGGAGCAGCGATGACCATGACCTTACCGCCAGCCTTGGAGATCTTTTCTTCCGCAGCCTTGGAGAAGCGGTGGGCATGCACGGTCAATTTCTTGGTGATGGTGCCATCGCTCAATATCTTAACAGGAACACGGGTATTCTTGATCAAACGGACGCCCTTCAGGGATTCCAAGTCGACCACTGCCCCGTCCTTAAAACGGTTCAAATCTTCCAGGTTCACGATCTGGAACTGGGCAGGCCACTTGCTGTTGAAACCGACCTTGGGCAGACGGCGCAACAGGCTCATCTGTCCACCTTCGGAACTTAAGAGGACGCCGCGGCCTGAACGTGAATTCTGGCCGGTCTGTCCGCGTCCGGAACGTTTACCATGGCCTGTACCACGGCCGCGACCGACGATCTTCTTACGTTTGTTCGAACCCACAGGTGTTCTGACTTGGTGTAATTGCATAGGATCAATTCTCTCTGACTTTATACGTTTTCAAACGGGACAATCCATCGAACGTGGCTTTCACGACATTGATGGGATTATTGGATTTGTGGCACTTGGTCAAGATATTGGTGATGCCTGCACCGTCGCAGACAGCGCGCACGGCACCGGAAGCGATAACGCCGGTACCTTCAGACGCAGGCTTCAACAGCACGGCCGCAGCACCGCATTCGCCCAGGATCTCGTGGGAGATCGTCGTGCCCCTGCGGTTGACGGTGATCATGTTCTTCTTGGCAGCAGCCAAACTTTTCTTGATGGCGGTCGCAACTTCACCGGCCTTACCCAAACCATAACCGACCTTACCCTTGCCGTCGCCGATGACAACGAGCGCGGAGAATGAGAGGCGCGTACCGCCCTTATTGGTCTTGGCAACGCGGTTGATGGCAACGACCTTTTCGATCATGCCGCTGTCCGTCAATGAAGACGGTTTCTTCGGCGGACCCTTACGGTCATTACGCTGGCCTCTGTTATTACCGCCGCGTCCACCACCGCCCGGTCCACCCCTTCCGGGTTGTTGGGCTGCGACGGGAGCTGCAGGCGCTGCAACGGCAACAACTTCTTCGACGACAGGCATCGGAGCAAGCTCCTCTTGGAGGATCTGCTCGGCCTGTGCCGCGTTCTTTACGACCTTCTCATCAAGTTCTTCGTTCTTCTTGGGATCTTTCATCGGTTAAAACTCCAATCCGGCTTTACGCGCGGCTTCGGCAAATGCTTTGACACGTCCGTGGTACAAATAACCACCGCGGTCAAAACAGACTTTTTTGATTCCTTTTTTCACGGCTTCGACCGCAAAGGTCTCGCCCAGCACTGTTGCGGCGTTGATGTTCCCGCCGCTCTTGAGCTTGGACTTGACGTCCTTGGCCAACGTGGATTTACCTAAAATGATCTTGCCCGAAGAATCGTCGATGATCTGTGCCTGCAGGTTCTTAAGGCTGCGGTGAACGCACAGGCGCGGACGGTCCGGGGTGCCCACCATAGATTTACGGATGCGGTCGTGGCGATAAATTCTCTTGTGTTCTTTAGTGGCTAGCATTATTTGGTCACCTGTTTACCTTGTTTACGTTTCACGACTTCACCGACGTAGCGGATGCCTTTTCCCTTGTAAGGTTCCGGGGGTTTAAAACCACGGATCTTGGCGGCAACTTCACCGACCAGGGCCTTGTCCACACCCTCGACCGAGATCTCGGTCGGTTTGGCAGAAGCCACCTTGACGTCTTTAGGGATCTCAAATTCGATCGGATGAGAAAAACCAACATTCATCACGAGCTTGTTGCCCTGCACGGCCACGCGGAAACCGACGCCCTGGACTTCGAGGTCGCGGCGGTGGCCATTGGTCACACCTTCGCACATGTTGACGATCAAACGCTTGGTGGTGCCGTGATTCGAGCGGGCCTGTTTGCTATCGCTCAAGCGGTTGACAAAGATCTGGCCTTCCTTCTGCTCCAAGGCGATCTCCGCCGGAAGGTTCAGGGACAACTTGCCCTTGGGCCCCTCGACATTGATGCTGGTCGCGTTCAATGCAACTTTAACGTTCTTCGGTAAAACAACTGGGGTTTTCGCGATGCGTGACATATTATTCCTTTACCAGATATAACAGATTACTTCGCCGCCGATCTTCAGCTTCCGTGCTTCACGGTCGCTCAAGACACCCTTGGAGGTGGACAGGACCGCAGTGCCGAGGCCATTAAGCACCCTCGGGATGGCAGCATTGTCTGCATACACACGCAGGCCCGGACGGGACACGCGCTTGATGCCCATGATGGCGGGTTTGTTGTCTTCGTATTTTAAATAGACCTTCAAAACACCCTGCTTATCGTCTTTCAAAAGACGGAAATCTTCAACGTAACCATCGTTCTTGAAAATATGCATCACGCGTTCGAGCAGCTTGGAGGCAGGAAATTCGACCGTTTCCTTGCGCACATGCTGGGCATTGCGGATGATGGTCAGTGTATCGGCAATAGGATCTGAAACGGACATTACCAGCTCGCTTTCTTGACACCGGGAATCTCGCCCTTCCAGGCCAGTTCACGGAAACAGATGCGGCAAGTACCGAAACGGCGCAAATAGCCGCGGGAACGTCCGCACAGGCCGCAGCGGTTATGCTGACGGACGGCGAACTTCGGTGTTGCCAATGATTTGTTGATCAAAGATTTCTTAGCCATAAGGTTATTTATCCTTTGTTGCTTCTTTGGTGAACGGCATGCCGAACAAGCGCAGCAATTCAAAATTTTTGTCCCTGTCCCCGCCCTTGATGACGAAGGTGATGTCCATACCCTGGATGCGGTGGTCGCGTGCAGTCACGTCGATCTCGGGGAAGATGCTTTGGTCGGTGATGCCTAAGGTGTAATTGCCTTCACGGTCGAACGCTTTACGAGAAACACCGTTGAAGTCACGGATACGGGGCAGGCTGATGTTCACCAGGCGGTCGATGAACTCATACATGCGGCCGCGGCGCAAGGTGACCTTGCAGCCGACCGGTAAATTCTCACGCAGCTTGAAATTCGAGATGGCCTTCTTGGAACGGCGGATCGTCGGCTTCTGGCCGGTGATGGTCGACAGGTCGACGGCGGCACGTTCCAGGATCTTCACGTCGGAAATGGCTTCACCGACACCCATGTTGACCACGATCTTATCGATCTGCGGCACGGCCATGGGGTTCTTGATCCCGTATTTCTTCTGCATTTCAGGTATGACTTCGGTACGGTATTTTTCTTGTAAACGCGGACTCACTTGACTTACCTCACTTAAATGGTTTCGCCGGACCCTTTGGCGATACGGACCTTGCCGCCGTCCTTGAGGACTTGGGCCTTGAACCGGGTCGGTTTGTTCGATTTCTTGTCTACCAGCATTAAATTAGCGAGCGCCACCGGTTTCTCCAGTTCGACGTACCCGCCCTGCGGATAGGTATCGCTTTTCTTCACGGACTTCTTCACCACATTGATATTCTCGACGACGGCGGTATTGGCTTTGGGGAACACACGGACGACTTTCCCGGTCTTGCCCTTTTCCTTACCGGCCATCACCATGACTTGATCATCTTTACGTATGCGTAACATTACACGACCTCAGGAGCTAAGGAGATTATTTTCATATATTCCATGTTGCGCAACTCGCGCGCCACGGGACCAAACACGCGGGTACCCTTAGGATTGCCGGCATCGTCGATGATGACGACCGCATTGCTGTCAAAACGGACATAGGTACCATCGGTGCGACGGATAGGCTTGGCGGTACGGACAATGATACCCTTGGCCATGCTGCCCTTTTTAACAGCTGCTTCCGGGGAGCTTTCCTTGATGTTCACGCGGACGATATCGCCCACCTGAGCCCACATCTTGCCCTTGGCCTTAAGCACGCCGATCAGGGACGCCTTACGGGCGCCGGTGTTATCAGCCACATCTAAAATCGTTTTTAATTGAATCATAGTTTGTCCCTGTTTATCAAATACTTATTTGTTTACGCCTTTGATTCAACGACTTCCTGGATCACCCAGCGCTTATCCTTGGACAGCGGGCGCGTTTCCATGATGCGGACCACATCCCCCGTCTTGGTGGCATTCTTCTCATCGTGTGCCTTATATTTCACGATCTGGCGCACGGCCTTTGCATATTTGGCATGCTTGCCGGTTTGCTGGACCTGGACCACGCGGGTCTTGTCCATCTTGTCGCTGACAACAGTTGCTGTCAAGAAACGGCGGCGGTTGTTGCGTACTTCTGTTTCGGCCTTAGCCTCTACTACGTTATTTTTTGTTGCCATTGTTCTTTCTTTCGTTTAATACTGTTAAAATACGGGCGATGTCGCGGCGGAAATTGCGCACGTTCGACGGTTTTTCAAGCTTGCCCAACTGGCGTTGGTTGCTCAAGTCGTACAGGTCTTTCTTGATCTGTTTTTCCTTGGCGTTAAGCTCTTCTTCGGATAAATTCTGAAATTCTTTGATCTTCATAACAACCTCGATTAATTACCCTCACGGGTGATGAATTTTGTCTTCACAGACAACTTGAAAGAAACCAGGCGCAGGATCTGCTTAGCGAAATCTTCAGGCACGCCGCCCAGTTCAAAAAGGACCTTACCACGCTTGACACGGGCGACCCAGTGAGACAGGTCCCCTTTACCCTTACCCATGCGGGTTTCCGCAGGCTTGGAGGTGATAGATTTGTGCGGGAAGGCCATGACCCACAATTTACCGGTACCGCGCAGCTTACGGGCAACGACGACGCGGGAAGCTTCCAATTGGCGCGCAGGGATGATCCCGTTCTCAATGGCCTTCAACCCGAATTCACCGAAATGCATGTCAGCGCCGGTGGTGGCAATACCACGGTTCTTGCCCTTTTGCATCTTACGGTACTTGACTCTTCTTGGCATCAACAACATATCTATGCTCCTGTGACTGAGAAACGTTCCAAAACTTTAATTAAAGAGCTCCAGCGACGGGTGCAGCCACGGTGACGACGGGGGCTGTAACAGCTGCTGCGGCAGCAGCTTGAGCTTCAATTTCTTCCTGGTCCTTGATGACGTCGCCCTTGTAGATCCAGACCTTGATGCCCAAGAGGCCGTAGGCCGTCTTGGCTTCGGTAAAACCATAATCGATGTCCGCGCGCAAAGTCTGCAGGGGAACTTTTCCTTCATGATATTTTTCGGTACGGGCCATTTCCGCGCCGCCCAAACGACCGGCACAACGGATCTTGATGCCCTTCGCGCCTGACTGGCGTGAGGTCTCAATGGCGCGCTTCATCGCACGGCGGAACGCGACACGCTTCTCCAACTGGAAGGCCACGCTCTGAGCCACCAACTGGGCATCCAGGTTAGGGTTCTTGATCTCCTGGATGTCGACGATGATCTTGTCCATGTCCTTCTTGGTGATGTCCTTCAATTCTGCGCGCAATTTATCAATGTCCGCACCACGGCGGCCGATGATGACACCCGGACGGGCACTGTGGATGCGCACCTTGATCTGCTCGGCAACGCGCTCGACGACGATCATCGAAACGGCAGCCTGCACGAATTTGGCACGGATATATTCACGGATCTTGAAATCTTCCTTGATATTCTTCGCATAGTCCTTGCGTTCAGCGAACCAAAGGCTGCGCCAGTTCTTGGTATACCCGAGTCTTAACGCTAAAGGATGTACTTTTTGTCCCACGTCTTATGCTCCCTTGGTTTTCAGATCAAGTTCAATGGTTAAATGCGTTGTACGGCGAAGGATCGGCGTGGCACGGCCGAAAGAAGCTGAACGGAAACGTTTCCATGCACCACCGTGGTCTGCCGTGATCTTCGAAATGAACAATTGCTCTTCGCTCACGCCTTTTTGCTTGGCATTGCTGACCGCGGAATCCAAGACCTTCTTGATCGCGTCGACGCTGCCCTTGTTGATCTGGGCGAGCATCGCCGTCGAGGTCGGGATGTCCTTGCCGCGCAGGACGTCGATGACCTGGCGCATCTTCATGGATGAAACTCTCAAATATTTGGCATGTGCTTTGGCGATCATAATATTCCTTTGGATTACTTCTTCTGCATTGACTTCTTGGCCTTAACACCGCCGTGCGCCCTGAAGGTACGGGTCGAGACGAAGTCGCCTAATTTCAAACCCACCATGTTCTCGGTGACGAACACCGGGACATGCTTCTTTCCGTCGTGGACGGCGAATGTGTAGCCGACAAAGGTCGGGATGATGGTCGAACGGCGTGACCAAGTCTTGATGGGCTGCTTTTGGGCAACCGCAGCGGCCTTGTCAAAACGGCGCATCAAAGATTCTTCAACGTAGAAACCTTTTTTAATCGAACGGGGCATATTACTTTGTCCTCTTCCTGACGATCATATGATCGGAGTATTTTCTGCGTGAACGGGTGTTAAAGCCCTTGGTCGGTTTACCCCACGGGGTGACAGGATGCGGATTACCCTGAGGAGTCTTACCTTCACCACCACCGTGCGGGTGGTCTACCGGGTTCATAACGACACCACGGGATTGCGGACGGCGGCCATACCAGCGGCTGCGCCCGGCCTTACCGATAGATACAGTTTCATTCTCCACATTGGAGAGCTGGCCGATGGTGGCGCGGCAATCGGCGGAGATCTTACGGACTTCCGACGAGGGAAGGCGCAAATGAGCCACATCGCCTTCGCGCGCGATCAACTGCGCAGCGGAACCGGCGGAACGGGCAATCTGGCCGCCGCGTCCAGGGTTCAATTCAATGTTGTGCACTGCGGTGCCCAAGGGAATCTTGCGCAAAGGAAGACAGTTACCGGCCTTCATTTCCACTTCACCGTCATTGGTGCTGACGATGACATCGTTCACCCTGATGTCCACAGGCGCTAAAATATAGGATTTGCTCTTGTCGCTCTTGTATTCGATCAGGGCGATGCGGCAGGTGCGGTTAGGATCATATTCAACCGCCAAGACGACTGCAGGGTCGTCAATGCGGGAACGCTTAAAATCGATCAAGCGATACATGCGCTTGTGCCCGCCGCCGCGATGGCGCGACGTGATGCGTCCATAGCTGTTGCGTCCGCCCGTGCTCTTCAGGGTGACTAAAAGGGATTTCTCCGGCGCACTCTTGGTAAGCTCGGCATAATCCGGGAGCGCAGCGTGACGAAGACCGTTCGTTGTCGGCTTAAAACGTTTGATACCCATTATGCACTCTCGATCTTTTGTCCATCCTGGAGCGTGACAACAGCTTTTTTCCAGGCGGTGGTGTAGCCGGCCTTGACGCGTACGCGTTTCAATTTTCCGGGTACATGGACGGTGTTGACGTCTTGGACTTTTACCTTATAGATCTCTTCGACCGCGCGCTTGACATCGATCTTATTGGCGGTGGTGGCCACTTGGAACAGATATTTACGCTGGGGTTCTAAACTCGCGCCTTTTTCAGTACGCACAAAAGCTTTAAGGATATCGTAGCAGCTGATCATTGTATTCTCTTTAATAGGGTTTCTAAAGCGGTTTTAGTGACCAAGACGTTCTTATTGGAAAGCACATCCTTGGCATTGACATTGGCAGCGCGGGCAATAGTGACCGAGGCGATGTTGCGGCCGGCCAAGACAGCCTTTTCATCTGAACCATCGAGCACGGCCAAGATGCGGCCCTGAAGGTTCAAGGTGGTCAGGACCTTGGCGAAATCCTTGGTCTTGCCGCTGGTGATATCGAAGGCGTCCACACAGACCAGCTCATTGCCCAGGAACTTGGCATTCAAACTCTCGCGCAATGCGGCGATCTTGACCTTCTTCGGGACATCATAAGAGAAATCACGCGGCTTAGGACCGAAGGTGATACCACCCTTCTTCCACAACGGGGAACGACTGGAACCTGCACGGGCACGGCCGGTACCCTTTTGGGCCCAAGGCTTCTTACCGCCGCCGGAAACTTCCGCACGACCCTTGGTCGAGACCGTACCCTGACGGTCGTTGGCATTATACATGACAACTGCCTGGTGGATGACCGCATCATGCACGTGAACCCCAAATTTTTCCTTGGGAAGTTCTACGCTTGCGGATTTCTTACCTTTGATATCAACAACATTCAATTCTGGCATATACCTATCCTAATTTATTACTTCTTAGCGGTTTTACCTACAGCCGCTTTACTTTGTTTCATCGGATTTTTCTTAACACTTGATTGGGAAACTTTGACCTCATCCAATGCGCGGAAGGCCTTCTTCTGGGACTTGTTGATGTAAACCAAGCCGTTCTTGTGGCCGGGGACGCAGCCCTTGACCAAGATCAAATTGGTCTCGGTATCGACCTTCATGACGCGCAGGGACTGCACGGTCACGGTGTCCATACCCATGTGGCCGGGCATGTGCTGGCCCTTGTATACGCGGGAAGGATCGGAAGACGCACCGATGGAACCAACACGACGGTGATGCATGGAACCGTGGGCAGCAGGACCGCCGCTCCAGTTCCAGCGTACCATACCACCCTGGAAACCTTTACCGATGGA
>JAYVSG010000159.1:0-2256 GCA_043775535.1 Candidatus Omnitrophota bacterium | reverse complement strand
TGTTTCGCCCTTGACAGGTGTTATGCTTGAAGTAAGAGCTTACGCTGGCCTTAAGGCCGGTAAGGCTTTAGTCCCGTACAAACGGGGCGGAAAGGGGCTTCCATATGAATACTCTTACATTCATCTTGGATCCGTTGAAGGTAGTGTTCAGCATCATCAATAGTTACATCCCAACCGTGTTGGGAGTTTTGGCTGCGTTAGTGATCGGTGGTTTGGTTGCGCGGGAGGTGGGCAAGCTTGTCAGCTCCATCTTGAAACGCATCCATGTGGACAAGTTGAGCCACACCATCGGTCTTAGCCATACATTGGAAACCGGCGGGATCAAACGTCCTGTGAGTGACTTGATCGGTCATGTCATCACATGGGGCGTTACGATCACGTCCTTGGTGATCGCGCTGGGTTATGCCGGCGTCACCATCATCGGGCCTGTGACCGATCCCATCATGGCGTATGTCCCGGGCGTTATCACCGGTGTACTTACGTTGATGGTAGGGTTGTTCATCGCCCATATCGTGGCCATGTTCGTCCGCGTTGTCGCGGCCAATACTGGCATGCCCAAGCCGGAGATGCTGGCCACCTTCACCAAGTGGTCGGTCGTGCTCATGGCTGTGACGGTCTTCATTGAGAAGATCGGCCTTGGGTATCTCTTCACTGGTACGTCAGCCGTCATCATGACCGCTGCCCTGGCCCTGGCCTTAGGCTTGTCCTTTGGCTTAGGCGGACGCGATCATGCGGCCCGGTACCTGGATAAAGTGCTTACCAAACGTTAAGCGCTCCCTCGCCATCCCGTATGGGGCGGGATGGCTTCTCACCAACGGCGGACCCCCGGACCAATAGGTCGGGCGCGGTCCGCCGTCCTCTTTAAAAGGCCCCAAGCGGCATTCTGTATTTTCTATTGTATCCACGCCCAAATGTGCTACTATATTCCCCGTGCAGAACAAACGCCAATATATGCGTGTGCCTTTTAATGAGGCGGTTGCCTATGGACAGGGGGAGGATTCCCTTTTCAACGGCAGTCTGGCTGCAGACCTGAGCCAAAGCGGCGTGCGCATACGCGTGCAGCAATTCGTGCCATTGAATACGATCGTTCATTTGAAGTTGCACCTGAAGAACCCCGACCGTGCAGTTCCGGTGAGGGGCCAGGTGGTTTGGGTGAGGGAAGTCCCGCACAGTGAATCTTACGACGTGGGGATCCAATTCCTCGAGGAAGAACACCGGCCTGCTGATATAGGAAAATACATCAGCGCCCGTCGGTTTGAAGCATAACACGAAAACAAGGAGTTAAGGCATCATGGCAGAAGAAGGAAAAGCAGTTGTCGAAGAGATTAAGAATTGCCCGGCTTGCAAAAAACCGTTAAAGAAAGCCCGTCGTTTTTACCGCAACGGCGGTTATTTTTGCAATAACAATTGTTTCAAGAAATTTGACGCTACAGCCAAAGCTGCAGCAGCTGAAGCCGCCGCAGGGGCCCCCAAGGAGTAACGTGTCCTCTCCCAACCGCGGAGCTGAACGCCGCAGGCATCCTCGCCTTGAGCACAATGTTCCCGTCAAGATCTCCAGTGGAGATGTGGACCTGGTCACAGAGACCAAGGACCTGAGCTGTTCCGGTGCTTTCTGCCGGATCAGCAAATACATCGCCCCCATGACAAAGCTGAAGCTCAATCTGCTTCTGCCTTTGCGCAAAAGCGGCAAGATCGCCACCAAGCGCATCCATTGCGAAGGAGTGGTGGTCCGCTGCGAGTCCTCCACGGACGGCGCGTTCTTCCATGTGGCCATTTTCTTCAGTGACATCAGCCCCAAGGACGGCCAGGTCGTCAGCGAATTCGTTGAATCGGTGATCAAAGAAAAAGAATAATGTCCAGACCTCCGGTACTGGTGTTGTATGAGGACGGGGAATGCATTGTTTTTGACAAACCCTCCGGACTCCTGACCATCCCGACCGACAAGGGCGGCGAGCCTTCCTTGGTGGAATTCGTCCGTGAGCAGCAGGGGGAAGGTCTGCATCCCGCCCATCGCCTGGACCGTGACACCACCGGTGTCATCCTATTCGCCAAAAGCAAGGATATCCAGCAGGCCTTGATGGAGTCGTTCAAGGAAAAGAATGTCCACAAGAACTACATCGCCTTTGTGCATGGCCGCGTCGAGCAGCCCGAAGGCAAGATCCGCATCCCCATCAAAGATTTCCATCAGCGTAAATTCAATCCGGGTGCTCCCGCGCAATCGGCCTTGACGCATTATAAGGTCAGGGATTATCATAA
>JAYVSG010000158.1:0-6200 GCA_043775535.1 Candidatus Omnitrophota bacterium | reverse complement strand
AGGGAAAGGACCAAAACCGCGACAATGCTTAAGAATAATGAACGTAATTGCATGACTTCCTCCGTAGGGGGTGTTTAACTGAAATTTAGGCTCTTAAATTATCATGGAGCATGGATAAAGTCAAGGAATTGCTGGGTTTAGGACGCTCTTATTCGTCCCAGGTCACGGAATCCAGGTCCGGGGTTTGGCTTTGACCGGCTCCGGCGCCCACTTCGGCCCCGCTGGATTCAGAAGAACCTCCGCCCTGCTTCTTGGGCATGAAATGCACGTTGTTCGCGGAAATGCGCACGCGGCTCTGGGTCTTACCGTCCTTCTCCCAGCGGTCCTGCCTCAGGCGGCCTTCAACAATGATGGCCTGGCCCTTGGTCAGGTATTTGGAACAATTCTCCGCCACGACACCCCACACCTCAACATCAAAATAAGAAACCTCGGTGACCTTCTCCCCGCCCTTGGTGTACACGCGGTTATTGGCGATGGATAAGCTGCAGACCGTCTTTCCCGACGGAGTTTGCTTCACTTCAGGATCACGGGTCAAATTTCCAAGTATGTTCACGCTATTTAAACTCATCTTATGTCCTCTCGTTGTTATCCAGCTCTATGAAATGTTCCTTATTATAGCAGAGATGCGCTCATTAAAACAAGCCCCGGTACGGCTCAGACCCGCCATTGACGGCCTTGAGGAAGGCCGGAAACTTGCGCGAGGGAATGGTCATTTCCGTGACCTTCTCATTGGTCACGTCCTCGAAGATCATGGTCATGCCCCGCTTGCCGTCGTCATCGGTAAAATGCTTGATATACACGCTGAAATGCGAACCCAGATAATCCCATTCAACAAGGTCTTGGAGACCGGCCATAAACCTTCCTTTGATCAGAGTTTATTGTATTTCGTATGCCTGCCCCGGGCCTTGGCCACCGGGTATTTGACCGCATTCTTCTTCATCTTGTTCGGGATGGCCTTGGTCAGGTCAATGCCCAGATTGTCGGCGAGCTCGAAAAGATAGATGGCCACATCTGCCAATTCATCGGCCAGCTCTTCTTTATCACTTTTGCCGTGCGCCTTCACCTCTTCGGGGGACTTCCATTGGAAATGTTCGAGGACTTCGGATGCTTCGAGCACCAGGGACAGCGCCAAATCTTTGTGGTTGTGGAATTGGCCCCAATCGCGCTCGTCGCGGAATTTGCGGATCTTGGTGGTGAGTTCTTTGATATCAGAAGCCATTGCGCTCCTTAGGAATTGATCACTCTTAAGAAAATGTCTGCAAACTTGTCCAACTTTTGTTCCCCGACGCCGAATACCTTGGCGAACTGCGTCTTGGACTTGGGTCTTTTCTGGCACATGTCGATCAAGGACTTGTCGGAGAAAATGACATAGGGAGGGACTCCCCTCCGATCAGCCAGTTCTTTTCGTTTGCTGCGCAATTTTCCAAAGAGATCCTCATCATAATCGGCATCATCAGCCTTGCGGGATAGAACAGCCTTGGACGGCGCCGCCTCGGCCGGCAGGCGATGGCCACGGAAGGCGCGTTTGCGGGCCATGAGGTCATAGGAATTCTGGTTCAAGCTCAGGACACCGTATTCCTCTTCCTTATCGAGCAGGCCGGCATGCAGGAATTGCTGGACCAGATGCTGCCATTGCTTGACCGTATAGATCTTGCCGGTCCCGAAGGTGCGGCAGTTTTGGTGTTTATACTGAAGGATCTTCTCGGCCTCGCTGCCCCTGAGCACATTGATGATGTGGAGCGCCCCAAAACGCTCGTCGGTCTCACTGATGCACTGGAAGAACTTGACCGCTTCATTGGTGAGGTCTACCGTCTCGATCTTGGGACCGCTGCAATTGTCGCATAGGGAACAATTCTGGATCTTGTAATTCTCGCCGAAATAGGTGATCAATGGGATGCGGCGGCAATCCGGGGTCTGGGCATAGGCCATGATGGTGTTCAAATGATTGATCGCCACCTTCTTCTGGGCAGGATCGCTCTTTTGGTCAATGAACCAACGGATCTTGGCGCCGTCACCAGCGGAAAACAGCAGCAGGCAATGGGACGGCAGGCCGTCGCGCCCGGCACGGCCGGTTTCCTGGTAATACGATTCGATGTTCTTGGGCAGGTCATGGTGGATGACAAAACGCACGTTGGGCTTGTTGATGCCCATACCGAAAGCGATGGTGGCGACCATGATGGGCACGTCATCACGGATGAACAGTTCCTGGTTCTTGTGACGGACCTCATCGCTCAAACCCGCATGGTACGGCAGAGCCTTGAAACCGAAACGGTTAAGGTCATTGGCCAACGTGTCCACCTGGGCCCGTGAGAAACAATAGATGATACCGCTTTGGTCCTTGAATTTCTTCAGGAAACCGACGATCTGGTCGGTGCCGCGGCTCTTGGCAATGACCTCATAAAAGAGATTGTCGCGGTTAAAGCTCGCCACCAGTTCATTGGGTTTCTTGAGGTTCAGGTTGGTGACGATGTCCTTACGGACCTGGGGTGTGGCCGTCGCGGTCACGGCCAGATAAACAGCATCGGGGAACAGCGGACGCATGTCCTTGATGCGACGGTATTCGGGACGGAAATCATGCCCCCATTCAGAAATGCAATGCGCCTCATCAATGGTGATGCAGTCGACCCTGATCGAACCGAGCATGTCCAGGATCTCTTCTTTGAAAAGGGTTTCCGGGGCACAGAACAAAAGCTTGGTCTTGCCTGAGGTGATACGCTTCTTGTTCGCCTTGTATTCGTCTGCCGTAAGCGTACTGTTAAGAAGCTCGGCCTCAACCCCCAAGGCCTTCATCTGGCTGACCTGGTCCTTCATCAGCGAGATCAAGGGTGAAATGACAACGGTCAAACCCTCCAGCATCAAGGCAGGGATCTGGTAGCAGAGGGACTTTCCCCCGCCGGTGGGCATAATGAGGACGGTGTCACGCTTGGCCAGCACCGAGTCGATGCAGTTCTCCTGCAGCGGCCGAAAGGTATCGTAGCCGAAGACGGACTTAAGGATGTGGAGCTTATCGGACAATGATCTCGTCCCGCTGGGCACCGACAGAAATATATTTGATCTTGACCTTGAGCAACGCTTCCAGGCGCTCGAGGTAACGGCGGGCATTGAGCGGAAGCTTATTGTATTGGCGCACACCGCGGGTGTCGGCGTCCCATCCGGGAACGGTCTCATACACCGGCTTGGCATTGGCCAACACTTCCATGTCATGGGAGTAATCCTTGTAGGTCTTGCCCTTGTATTTATAGGCCACGGCGATCTTCAATTCCTTCATGCCGTCGAGCACGTCGAGCTTCATGATGGCCAGTTCCGAGGCGCCGCTGATGGTAGCGGCATAACGGACCAGCACGCTGTCGAACCATCCGCAGCGGCGGGCGCGGCCGGTGGTGGCGCCGAACTCATGCCCTTTTTGACGGACAGCCTCATCCATCTTGGCATCGAATTGGGCCGGGAACGGGCCTTCTCCCACGCGGGTGGTGTAGGCCTTGACCGCGGCAATGACCTTCCCGATCTTGTGTGGGGCGACACCGGTGCCCGCGCAAACCCCGCCGATGGTGGCATTGGACGAGGTGACGAACGGGTAGGTGCCGAAATCAATGTCCAAAAAGGTGCCCTGGGCGCCTTCGAAAAGCACGGTCTTCTTGCGGTCAATGGCATCATTCAGGTACAGCGCGGTGTCGCAAATGTAGGGTTTCAAACGGCGGCCATAGGCCATGTATTCCTTGAAGATCTCACTGAAATCGTAATTCTTGAAATTGTAGACCTTGACGAAGATGTCGTTCTTTTCGTTCAAATTATCAGCAAGTTTGGCCTTAAGCACCGTCGGGTTCAAGAGGTCGATCATACGCACGCCCATACGGCCGACCTTGTCGGAATAACAGGGCCCGATGCCGCGGCCGGTGGTGCCGATCTTATTGGCGCGCTTGCTTTCACGCAATTGGTCCATGACGCGGTGGTACGGCATGACCACATGCGCGTTGGCCGAGATCTTCAATTGTTTGGATGTCATGGGAAGGCCACGCTTCTTCAGGCCTTCGATCTCCCCGATCAGGGCCTTGGGGTCGATGACAACCCCGTTGCCAATGACACAAACCTTGGACGGACGGAGGATCGCCGACGGGATCAGGTGGAAGATATATTCCTTGTCCCCCACAATGACCGTATGCCCGGCATTGTTACCGCCCTGGTAACGCACCGTGATATCCACACCCTCGGAAAGGATGTCGATCAATTTACCCTTGCCTTCATCGCCCCACTGGGCGCCGACGACCGCTAAATTCATAAGCCTCCTAGAAAATACAGATCACTCCGCCGGCGGCGGACAGAAAAACTGCGGCACAGATGATCAACCGCAGGCGCGGGGTCAATTGACCACGCAAAAAAACAAAAGCCAGGACATACAAAAGCCACAATTGCACCAGGGTGTAGAGCGCCATCATCACGACACCACCCCAAAAACGGCCGGGTGCCAGAATATCATTGGCCAGGATGCTCATGTAATAATTCATGGGCCAGGCGCTGGAAACAAGACCAAGGACGATACCTAAGGCGATCACACCCTTACGCCCCTGACGGACATTGTTGCTCTGGGGATCCGACAAACACAGGCGAATGCTCAACAACCTGCCCTGGTCCCGACCCAGGAGCAAAAGCAGCCAATCATAAAGAAAAACCCCTCCTGCTATCGCACAGGCGGCAGCCAGGACAAAGGTCATGCCGATCATGGCCTTTAAGAAAACAGGTGCGCCCAGATACTGGCCCAATATCCCTATATTCAAGGCAAGATTAGTGGCAAATAACGTGATGAGGAACACGCCTGCCTTGCGCTCGATCTTCAGGCATACCAAAAGGAACACGGCCGCAGAGACCAGGGCGCAGGGATTAAGCCCGTCTTCCAGTCCAGCCGCAAATGGTATCCAGATATTGCTCATACCTTGATGGTCTTGACGAACAGGATATTCTTGGTCTTACGCAATTGCTCAATGACCGTTTCAGGGATCTCGCTGTCCACATTGACGACACTGACCGCGACACCCTGCTGGTTCTCGCGGCCCAGGGTGATACCGGCAATATTGATGTTCGCCGCGGCCAGGATGGTGCCGATGGCCCCAACGATACCGGGTTTATCATTATTGTTGATGAAAAGCATGTGACCCGAAGGCGCCGTCTCGACATAAACATTGTTGATCTTGACGATGCGCGGCTGCTTGTTGCTGGTCAAGGTGCCTAACAAGGAAAATGTTTCCTTGTCGGTGGTGATGTCGAGACTGATGGAATTGACATATTCCCCCTCTTCGGTGGAAATGACTTCCTGGATATTGATGCCGCGTTCCTTCATCATGTTCATGGCATTGATGGTATTGACCGTCTCACCCAGCATGGGCGCAAGCACACCCTTGGCGAGCGCCATGGTGATGGCCGCGGTCTTCTGCTTGGTAACGGTGCCGCTATAGGTGACCTTGACCGAAGATACACGGCCCTGGGCCAACTGTCCGGCAAATTTACCCATACGTTCGGCCAAGTTCAGGTAAGGCTCAACACCTTTGTACGCTTCCGCGGACAGGGACGGGAAATTAGCGGCATTGCGTATGCCATTGCCCAATAAAGCATCTTTAACAGCCTGGGCGATCTCAATGGCCACATTAAGCTGTGCCTCATTGGTGGACGCCGCCAAATGCGGGGTGGCCACACAATTATCCAGCTTGAACAATTCAGAATTGAAATCAGGAGGCTCGACCTCGTACACGTCCAAGGCCGCACCGGCAATGCGCTTGTCCTTGAGCGCCTGAACCAGCTCCACTTCATTGATGATGCCACCGCGGGCGCAATTGATCAAACGCACGCTCTTCTTCATCAGGGCGAACTGTTTGGCCCCGATCATGTTGGAGGTCTCATCCGTCTTGGGGATGTGCACCGTGATATAGTCCGCGTTCTTGTAAATATCTTCAAGTTCGGAAAGCTGTATGCCATTCTTGGCTGCGATATCGGCGGAGAGGAACGGATCATACCCCATGGTCTTCATGCCGAACCCTTGGGCTATCTTAGCGACCGTTGAACCGATACGGCCCAAACCGATGATCCCTAAGGTCTTCCCATAAAGCTCGATGCCGATGAACTTGGAACGCTCCCATTTACCGGACTTGAGCGAATGGACAGATTGCGGGATATTGCGCGACAAGGCCAGAATCAGGATCATGGTGTGCTCG
>JAYVSG010000157.1:0-1517 GCA_043775535.1 Candidatus Omnitrophota bacterium | reverse complement strand
TGACCTTCTCCTCACCTTTGACAATGGTCACGGTGACATCAAATTTCTCCGCCATCTGTACGAACATGGCCGCGGGACGGGCATGGAGGCCTTTCTTATTAACGACCACCACTTTTTTCTCAATATGGGGCATATTTACCTTTTAATGACGCGCTGGCTTTCGATCAGCGTGATCAATGCTTCGGTCAATTTCTTGGAATCGTGACGGACATAATCTTTAACACTCAACAGGTCGGTTGCAACCACACGGTAACCCATGCCGCGGATATTCTCGACATCCGGGGCCACCGGGTATGAATCTTCCGTGCGGTAACGCTTAAGGACCTCTTCCGGGACCACGGCATCATTGATGATGCAGGCATCGAGGATCTTTGGAACAGCGTGGTCAATGATCGCACGCACATGGTCACAGGCGGAGAAATTATCAGTCTCACCCGGCTGGGTCATGACATTACAGACATAGATCTTATAGGCCGACGACTTAGCGATGGCGTCGGGCATGCCGTTGATGACAAGATTGGGGATGATGCTGGTGTACACACTGCCGGGCCCCATGACGATGATATCGGCATCGGCAATGGCGGTCAGGGCTTCAGGCGTAGGCTGGGAATCCGCCGGGGTCAGCGTCAGGTGCTTGATGGCCACGTTCTTCTTGGGGATCTTGGCCTCTCCCTCGGTGCGGGAACCGTCCACATATTCAGCGACTAGGTGGACATTGCGCACCGTCGACGGAATGACCTTGCCGCGGATGGCCAGGACCTTGCTGGACTCCTCCACCGCCTTCTGGAAGTCACCGTTGGTCAACTGCACCATGGCGGTCAGGAACAGATTGCCGAAATTATGCCCCTTCAACCCGCCGCCCTCTTCAAAACGGTATTGGAACAACTGCCCCATGAGCGCGGGCGCATCGGCCAGGGCCACGAGACAATTGCGGATATCCCCAGGGGCAACAATGTTGAATTCTTCGCGCAAACGGCCGGAAGACCCGCCGCTGTCCGCCACGGTGACGATGGCCGTCAGGTTCGCGGTATATTCTTTGAGCCCCAGGAGCAAATGCGACAATCCGTGCCCCCCGCCGATGGCAACGATCTTGGGACCCCGTTCCAGATAACGGCGCTGGTAGAGGATGTCCACGATGTCGCGTTCACGCTGCGGAAGGAACAACGTGATCAAGGACACGGTCATCTTGCCCATGCCTAGAATGATAAAGACGATCCCGCAGAGGATGATGACCATGCCGAAACGGCTGACGAACGGGTAGGGATAAACTGCGAAGACGGCACCGAAACCCACAACAAGGACGCCGAACAAAGCCAAGAACATCCAGCGTTTGACCTTAATGCCTGGGTAAAGCCATTTGAAAAGATTATTGGACTTGGACATGGCCCGGTTCTCTAATTAGGAACGCTTAACCGATGCGTGCGTCTTCCTGGGCGACCAGTTCCAGGATGTCTTTATTGGTCTTTGTGTTCCTGAGGCTGTCGCGGAAGAATTTGTCTTTGAGCAGACGTGAAACC
>JAYVSG010000156.1:0-1630 GCA_043775535.1 Candidatus Omnitrophota bacterium | reverse complement strand
GAATAACGGTCGGAGAACAGGGCAACCCATAATACAGGGGAAGCGTCCGCGTCCTGTTTGGCAACAATGGGCTCATCGATGTCGTCCGGCAGGCGGCCGCGCACACGCGACACACGGTCGCGCACGTCCTGTGCCACCACGTCGATCTCACGGGTCAAATTGAATTCAATGGTAATGGAGCTGACCTGTTCACGGCTTTCGCTGGTGATGGTGCGGATACCTTCAACGCTCATGAGCGCGTCTTCGATGGGTTCCGTGATCTGGGTCTCGATGACCGCCGCACTGGCACCCTTATAAATGGTCTGCACGTTGATGATGGGAGGATCTATGTCCGGCAATTCACGCACGGGCAAACGACTGATACCGACGACGCCCATGATCACGAGCGCCATGCTCAACATACCGGCCAGGACCGGTCTTTTAATGGATATTTCAGAGATCTTCATTATTTAACGTCCTTATCCTCTTTCGGTGCTTCTTCTTTAGCAGCGTCCTTAGGCGCGTCTTTAGGAGCATCCGGCGGGACAACACTGACGGGCGAACCAGGGCCCACCTTCTGGTAACCTTCGGTGATGATGGTGTCGCCCACCTTCAAACCTGAAAGGATCTCAACCTTACCTGACAAACGCAGACCCGTCTGAACAGGCGCCATCTGGGCCTTGCCCTCGGCGTCGACGGTAAAGACCATCACTGTTTCACCGTTGGGGATCAAGGCTGTCTCCGGGATGACCACAGCATTTTCCTTCTCGGCGATCACCAAGTCGAGCTTGGCGAACATACCGCGGCGCAATTTGTTATCGTCATTGGGCACCTTGGCCTTGACCAGGACGGTGCGGCTGACATCATCGATCTGGGGGTCGATGAAATACACATCACCCTTAAAGACTTCGCCCGGATAGGCCGCAACGCTCAACTCGACAGCCTGACCTTGCTTAAGACGGCCGGCATAACGTTCCGGAACATGGAAATCCACCTTCATGGGATTACCGTCAATGATGACGGTGAGCAGGGTGTCCTTGCCGATGACCTGGCCCACGCTGACCTTGCGTTCTGCAGCGACACCTTCAAAAGGTGCGGTGATGACGGCATCGTCCAACTGGGCTTTCAAAAGATCGGCCATAGCCGTCTTAGCGGTCACATCCGACTGGGCCTGGTCAAATTCCTGTTTGGACACAGCACCTGATTCGACCAAGGACCTCATGCGGCCGAAGGTCGTCTCTGCCATCTCGGCATTGGCCTTGGCTTCCGCCAGGGAAGCATCTAGTTTGGAGCGGTCCAAAACGACCAGGACGGCGTCCTTAGCCACCTTCTGCCCTTCTTCAAATTTGATCTCCTTGACCATGCCGTCGATCTGGCTCTTAAGTTCGACCGCCTCATTCGCGGACAGGGATCCCACCACCGGAACCTTCTCGGCAATGGTCTGGGCCGTGACCTTCACACCCACGACCGGCGTGGCAAAACCGCCCGGAGGGCCGCCCTTGGCCTTATCTGCCGCCTGTGAAGACCCGCAGCCGACTAAAACCGTCAAAGAGAGCACCATCAAAAGCTTAAATGTATCCATATCAGTCCTTTACGTCTTTTTCTTTTTAGTTGCACGGGCAACTGTTGGTTTCTGGTTAAGGTCCAATAA
>JAYVSG010000155.1:0-9097 GCA_043775535.1 Candidatus Omnitrophota bacterium | reverse complement strand
ATGGGTGTTTTCAAGCGAGGTCAAACTGCCTTTACGGCGCATAAGGACACACGGCAATGATTCTCAATGGATCAAAAGGACAAAACTTAATCGAATATGCCATTGTCGTGGCCTTAGTCTCAGCTGCAGTTGCTGCGATGAGCACCTATGTGTTCCGTTCCGTGCAAGCCACCCAGAAGGCGGTGACACAGGAATTCGCCAATGAATAACCGTAATCATTCTCTTAGGAGGCATGACATGTTTAATAAACACAAGGCTGGTCAAAAAGGCCAGAGCACCGTGGAGTATATCGTCCTGGTCACGGCCGTGATCGCTGTTGCGATCGCATTCTTGGTCCCCAAGAACTCCGGGTTCCAGAAGAAGATGGGCGGCTCGCTCAACACCGTGGCAGACCAGATGGACAGCATGGCCACGCGTTTAGCGAACAGCACGAACTAATTAACCATGTTAATAATCCTCTAAATCAAGGGGGCATAAAAATGTTTAGAAACTTATTAAAAAATAAAAAAGGCCAGAACACCGCCGAATATGCGCTGTTGATCGCGCTCGTCGTCGCGGGCATTATCGCCATGCAGCAGTACGCCCAACGTGCCCTCCAGGCGCGTGTGCGTGACGCTTCCGCGTACATGACCAACACGCAATTCGACAACACCATTGCTGTAAAGGCGCAATATGAGCCTTACTACATGCAAAGCAATTACAACATCGACCGTGCGTCTGAAGAGAACAAGCGCCAGGGCATCAACCAGGTCGCGCAGGATTCTTCGACCAACCGCGCACGTCAGGGTGAACAGGTCACTAATTACGACATTAACGCGACGACCGGATTCTAGTCGCAGCTCGTTTAACGGGCATTTGAACAATTCTAAGGAGGCTTATAATGTTTAAACTCAAGAACAAGGGCCAAACCACCCTGGAATACGCGGTCCTGGTGATCATCATCATCGGGGCGCTCTTGACCATACAAACGTATATCAAGCGCGGTGTCCAGGGCCGTTTAAAAAGCGCGTCCGACGATATCGGTGATCAGTATTCACCGGGCAACACCAACATCGTCAAGACCACCAGAACGATCTCCAATTCATCGGAACTCTTCGGTGGTTCCTTGGGACAGGGTGTTTCCAAGTCGAAGCTGACCGCTCCTGAAACCACGAAGACGACCGAGAATGCAGCGATCGTCAACGTACAGCAGGAGTATTGGGGTAAATAATGACCCGTTCCAACGGGTTTAAAGAAAAGGTAACGGCTCGCCGGGGGAACATTCCCCCGGCGGGCCATTTGGTTTATGTTTAAGACATCTTCCCAAAAAGGCCAGAGCATACTGCCTGAATATGTGGTGATGTTCTTTTTTGTCATTGCGGCCATGGTGTCCATGACCGTGTACGTGCAGCGGGGATTGCAGGCGCGCCAGCGTGATGCCAAGGCATATTTCATGAAGACCGCCTCTGATGCCTGCAAGCAGGCGGATGCCGCCAGCGGCGGGAAGCTGGATTGCGCCGGCGCAGCATCCATCGGCACAGGGAATTTCGCACGGGAGTACGAGCCATATTACGGTGACGTTGCATCAAAGGTCAGCCGGGACAGCACCGACAGCAAGCGCATGTTGGGGGGGATCGCCCGGACCACATCCAACCGGGTCACGGAAGCGACAACGAACAGCGCGCAGCAGCCGCCCAGGAGCGAATGATGAGGGGACAGACCATCGTTGAATACATCATCATTGTGGGCATTGTGGTGGTAGCCCTTTTCGCCATGGGTCCTATGTTCAAGCGCGGCATGCAGAGCGTCATCAAGGGTACGGCGGACCAGCTGGCGGTGCAGGACAATGCGGAACAGGATTTTGAGCCGGGTCAAAGCCACATGGAAAATTCTGCGACCGACAGCGTTTCGCGCAGCAGGCGTGCTCAGCTGGATACGCCGGGGTTCACCAACAGCATTGTCAATGACACATCGGAATCGACCACAAAAACGTTGACCGACATGGGGTTCAGCGGCAATTAACAGGGGGATGGCATGATGAGACGTTCAAAGGCGCAAAGCACTGTCGAGTATGCGATCTTGATCATTATCATCGTCGGTGTTTTCCTGGCCATGCAGAACTACATCAAGCGCGGTTTCCAAGGGCGCTGGAAGGCCAGTCTGGACGATTACGGCGAGCAGTATGACCCCAAGGTGATCAATTCCAGCATTAATTATTCAACGGTTGCCGAATCCAGCACCGTGATCCAGGCCGTACCGGGCACGGATCCCAAGACTGGCCTTCCCGGCACGTTTACCAATCGCACGGATAATTCGCATTCCATTGAAACCAAGAACGGGTATACGAATGTCGGCACAACCCTTCCATAGGCCCCGCGCCCTGCAAGGCCAGGCCGCGACCGAGCTGGCCGTATTTGGCGCCATCCTGATCTTCCTGATCGGTTCCATTGTGCGCAGTTCCGTCGGGAACAGCTATCAGCAGAACCAGCAGTTGAAATCCATGCGTTATGCCCTTTTGCAATCCTACAGGGGCACACAGGCCCAGTCTGCCGGGCGCAATACGGCAACCATCCTTTATATCGAAGACCGTCTGACACCGGACCTTTCCAAATACGGACCCGGCGACCGCTCCCTTTCCATGTCCCAGGCCAGCGGCACCATGAGCAACATGCTGATGTACCCGCTTGACCTTGAGGATCTGCAGGATGAAAAGAACATTCCGGTCATGGACGTGTATATCAACGGCAAACATTTTATGTTCAGCACGGCACGTTTGATGAAGGACAAGCCGATCGATCCCCCGAAAGACGGCGGAGGCACGCCTTATCTGCCTTCCTATGCGGCACTCCTGGACCCTGCCGGCAACGGCACCAATCATTACAAGGGCTGGAATTTCAATTGCGTTGTGGCAGGAGGCCTTTATTACGGCTGCCCTATATTCTACCAGCTCCAGATCAATGACGGCAGCTTCGATCCAGGTATGTTGAGCGCGGATGAAGCGTATGACCTTAACCGCAATGATAATTTCACCGACGATCCCGTGGCGGTGGCTGCTCCCGGAAAACTTGTCCGCAGCAGTGCGGCGTGGTACTGGAAGGGCACCAACGGTTTGCAGGCGAATATCAAGATCGATGCGGCCAACGCCAACTATCCTTTGTATGACATGGACTACGATAAACAGGAAGAAACTTTGTATACGATCTCTGCCAGCCCCAAAGGGGTCATCACGGCGGCCACAGTCTTTGATTTTCAGGACGGGGACTTGAACCTCAGCGCGGACACCCTGGTCAATAATCGTAGTCCCGGCCTGCAGACGGACATGGCTATGTACACCAAGACCAATCCGGGCACCTATCTGAGCGTCAAAGAAGGGAAACTATATAATTCCGAGACCGGCACCTTCGTGCGCAGCGTTGGTTTTCGCGATCAGGCGGAGATCGTTCAGCGTCTGGTCCAATTGAGCAATGATACGGGACGTCTTTGTAAGTCAGGAGCGCCCGTCGCGCCGGTGGAGGCCTGCGGGGAATGCTTTTCGACCGCCAATATCAAGCTCACCTGCTTTGAACCGACGAGCAAACGGCTGATCGTGCGTTCCCGGCTCCTGGACAAGAGCGGGCATAAATGGAAGACCGACGTGGAGAGCAAACTGCCATGAAGACCCGGGCCCAATCCACGATCGAGTTCACCTTTTCGGTCATTGTGATCGTTTTCCTGGCCTATGGTCTGATCCGTGTGTTCCGCTGGGGAGGCATGGACCTGGCCGAACGGCGCTGGACCAGTGATGCGGTCTTGAAGAATGAGAGTTTGAGCGTCGAGCAGCAGCTGGCACCGGATTTCTATCGCCCTAAACGCATCAATGCCACACAGAGGAGCTGGACAAGATGAAGGGCATCGACCTGAAAAAAAGAAGCGGGCAGACCTCGCTGATCTTGATCCTCCTGACGGCCGTGGCCATGATCTTCTTTGCCATTACGCTCAATTGGGGTCAGCTCGCGCAGATCAAGGCCCTGACCAGCACTTCTGCGACCAGCAGCGCCTCCAATCTTGCTTCCAATTTTGCCAGCTACGGGGAGAGGGAGATCAAGACCACCTTGGGCGGCACATGGAAGAAATGTAAACACACCAGCGTCCTGGTGGCCATCATCACGGTCATCATTATCATCATCATTATTATTGTAACGTGGGGTACAGGCACAGCAGGAGCTATGGCATTCGGAGCTGCTGTCCTCGGAGGTAATGCTGCTGCTGTTGCGCTTGCCATTGCCTTGGTCCTTTCGATCGCGGCTGTGGCCATGCAGGTGGCCATTGTACAGCCTGGTTTGACGCGGCTCTGGAATAAATTGCAGGCCAATCTTCCGGTCACCGACCAATTCCTGGAACAGGGTATTTCCGGCGCCCTCCAGGGAGTCACCACCGACAGAGTCGTGATCACGGATTTCTTTGACATGGATACAGACGGGAAGTTTGGGCTGAAGGCGACCGGGCTCCCTGTGGATGAAGTGGGCCGTTTCGGGTTTTATTATACGGAACGTTTGAAAACATTGAAACCGACCACCCTTGACCTGGCGGGTTTCCGCAGCGGTTTGACTGCCTTTAATGGGGCGCTTGTTGCCCCGTGCACGGATCAAAGGGACCCGCACTGCAATTCATGCTGCGTTCCTTTGGAAAATCCTGAAGTGCCTGGGATCCGCGTCCGTCCCAGCGTCAACACCGTGGGCACGGCCTGCAATCCAGGCACTGGTCCTGACTATGTGGATCCGCAATGTATCATCGGTGTTGTTTGGCCTTATGGTGCGCCGGACCCGTTCGCAGACCCTGCAGGACCCCGGCAGAGCTCGCAGTATTATCCGTTGGTGTACGATCATACCTATGGCTCCGGCCTTTTGGCCAATTTCGGCCTTGATTCTGAAGCGCAGGTCTTGCAATACAGCCCGCCGCCGCTTCCTGCTCTGCCCGGATACACAGGCTTTGTGAAGGCTGATGCCAAGGGCGTGTTCTCTTTCTTATGGGAGATGGAACCGTTGCGCACCGATCTTAATGTCCAGCCCAGCGAAAGCACGCTGCCGCCGCTTCCTTTCCCTCCGGCCAAGGATGGCCGTTATTCTGATATGGTTACCGAAATGCCAAATTATAAGGGTGCCGGTGATTGCAAGGGAGATAATCCTGCCAATGGTTTCCAGTGGAGAAAGGGTGCGGACCAGTATTGTTCAACGACCTGGCCCTATTCCTGCACACCGATCTGTTCTGATACAGACTGTGGCTGTACGACCAACGAAGACCTTCTGGACGATCTTGTATATGGCCTCAAGCAATTCAATATGTGGGGCAAATCCTTCCTGGCTTCTGATCCTGCCCAGTTGAGCCAACGGATCGAGGAGTGGTATCCCGAAGCCGCTTCCTGGGTCGGGCCTGCCTGTACCGGTTTAAATGACCTGGTCTGCTATAGCGGCGGCGGGCCTGATGCCGGTGACGGCGGGGTGCTTTACACCTATAAGAAGCGTTTGGAGAAATGGGAAACCTTTGTCAATGGTTGGCTCAACAAGTCCTACGCCGACGGCACGGCGTGGTGTGTGCCACCTTCATCGGCCGGCATGGCGGCCCCTGAGATCGCGGCCATCACTGCGGCCGGACCTTGGGGACAGTTGGACAGTGTTCTGGCCTGTTATGATTACAATAAAGATAATGCGGCCAAATTTGGACAGTGCCAGACGGACCTCGCTGCTATTGCCGCCGGCCAATGTTCCGTGGCCACCTGCGCAGGCACGTTCAATCCTTGTGATACGGTTGCGTTAGCCGGTGCCATTGCCGCCAAGAACAGCCAGGCTGCAATCGAATTGGCAAAGATCGTGATCCCTCCGCCGGCGTTGACGGCCGCGCAGATCGCGGCCAATGCCGTATTCCTGGCCAATGCCACAGCCGCGACCACCTGCGCCAACCAGCTGGCCATGGTCAGCTGTCCAGGGATGCCGTTATCATGCGTGAACAATCCCCGTTCGCTGAATGCCAAGCCCCAGCCGCTGTACGACCCGTGTGCCACGCCGTCCAAGTATGCGGAGTGGGTCACGGAAAGCACACAGCTTGCTGTTCCGCAAGGACCGAAATTCGTGGCCAGAAAAACATATTTGGCCGCATTGAAGAAGAAGGCGGAAGATGCAAGGGATGCCATCCGGGCTCTTAAGGATTCCCTGACCGATTTCCTGAACGGTCCGGTGACCGGATTGATCAATGCCCGTAACCAGTTCAATACCATGGCCAAGAACAAACTTCCGAATTACATCATCTATGCTTGGAGGGACAAGAACCCTCCCAAAAGCGGCATCAGGGCCAAGGGTTACTGGCATATCGTCAAGGCAGAAGGCGACGCGCCGGGTAAATGCGCCTGGGGCAAGTGCATCACCAACCGCCTGCCATGGGTGAGGACGTACACAAAAGGGTTCCTGAAAAGCACCCGCTGTTATGAGCTGACCGATTATGAAGGCAAGGTGCGCATCAAGGTCGCCCGTTGGGACGAGGAACATGACGGCAATGGGGTCGCCTTTGCAAATAAATTCCCGATATGGAAATTTTCCTTCCGTAAACCCGGCAGCAATATCGATTCTGCCAGCGGGCTCGAGAACACCTGCGTCGGGACACCGGTATGGTACCATTTTGGTGTCAATGACCCGACCATCGTTGCTCTGGGCGCCATGTGGGGCTCGGAAGTGCCGCCCAAGCTCACGGAAACCCGTTTGAAAGAGGCCTTTATGCTCAACGACTCGCCCAACCCCAATGAGGCAGGGTGCAAGACCCTTGTCGAGAAATTGCTCAGCCAGGGTTCCAGCAGCGAGGTGTGTGCGAAATATTTCTTGAAGGAACCGGGCAGGAACGGCATGGACCTGAAATTCACCTCATGCGATTAGGATTCCCGCTTTCGCGGGAATGACAGAGAGAATTTATGAAATGTCGCACAAATAACATAGGAACGTCGACCATTGAGTACATGGTCATGATCACCCTGATCCTGGGGGCCCTGTATGTGATGGTGCCGGTCATTTCCAATGCCATCAATGGGCGCTGGAAGTCCTCCGGGGACAGTTTCGGCATGGGACGGCAGTACCAGCACAACAAGAGTGTTGACTGCGCCTATACCCAGATCACCGCTGATAGCGGTATTTGGTATGACCAAACTTGCTATTACCAGAGAGCAGCGTCGGAATGCACGCCGCAGAAGAGTGCGGACATCAAGTTGTGCGAGAAAGAAGCCATGGAAGCTTGCAAGCAGGCTTTTTGCAACGAGTAAGTCCGATGAGACCGCGGAACATAAGGAGCTTTAAACAATGATCTTCGTTATCCTATTATTATTCTTCGCCGCTGCCACCCTGCTCATCATGGGCCTGGTGCCGGTGATGGTCAACCGCGGCGGCATGCTGGTGCAGGCGAACGCGGCGAACCTTGCCATGAAATATGATGCTGTCCTCAATGATGAGCAGGTCAAGAAGATGCAGAAGATGGTGGTCCTGGGGCCGATCGTCCTGGCTGTTGCAGGGTTCTTGCTGGCCCCGCCTGAGCTACGCCTGGGAGGCATCATCCTGGGCGTTGTGCTCGGGGTCATGCTCCCGCGCATGCGTTTAAAGGGCCTGATGACCAACCGCAAGAAAAAATTCGATGACCAGCTCATGGACGCGCTGATGATCATGTCGAGTTCCTTCCGCGGGGGCTTGAGCTTGATCCAGGCCATTGAGTCCGTGGTCGAGGAAATGCCTGAACCCATCAAGCAGGAATTCGGTATCGTCTTAGGTGAAAATAAGATGGGCGTCCCGCTCGACGAGAGTTTGAACCGTTTGTACAAGCGCATGCCGTCCCCTGGCTTGCAGCAGACCATCACAGCCATCCTGCTCGCCCGTGAGACCGGTGGTAACCTGGCGCTGATCTTTGCGCGCATCATCACCAACGTGCGCGAGCGCAAGAAGATCGAAGCGAATCTGCAGACGCTGACCATCCAGGGAAAGATCCAGGCCGTGGTCATGACCGGGCTGCCGGTCCTGTTCTATTTCGGTGTGTCTGCGTCCAATCCCCATTTTTTCGATGTCATGAAGAACACCCCCGACGGCCAGAAGATGATGACGGTCTGCGCCATCATGTGGGTCATGGGCGCTTTGATCATTTGGAAGATATCTAAATTCAAGGACGTATAGGAGAAAATACATGCTGCTTCTTAGTTTATTATTCGGCTTTCTCGCGATGTTCATCCTGGTCCTGTCCTTTGTGCCGCTCAGCTGGGACGGGCGTCCGAAACTGAAACTTGACCCCATGCCGGGCACGATCAATGACATTGCCCCGCCGCCGCAGATTTCCCAGAAGAAAAGCTTGTTCATGGGCCTGATCAGCAGGTTCTCCTTCATCAACAAGGCCTTCGCGGCCGGCCCCTTGGGCCAGCGTGTGACCAGGGACCTCGGCATGGCCAGGCTTCCCATCTCCGCCGAAGAATTCATCCTGATCAAGCAGGTCATCTTGGGCGGCCTGGTGCTGTTTATCTTTTTCCAGGTCAAGCCCTCCGGCGAGCTTTTGCCGTTTTGGCTGCTCATGAGCGTTGCCATCGGGTATTATCTCCCGGAAATGTGGCTCAGGGCGCGCAGCAAGGGTATCAAGGAGGCGATCGTCAAGGACCTGCCGGACACCGTTGACCTCTTGGGTCTTTGCGTCAATGCCGGTCTTGATTTCATGATGGCGCTCAAATATGTGATCGAGAAATCACACCCGTCGGTGATCATCGAGGAATTGAAAAGCATGATGCAGGAGATCAATGTGGGAAAGCCCCGCCGCGATGCCCTGCGCGACATGGCCCGTAAATATGAATTGCCCGACCTATCCACCTTTGCCCGTACCTTGATCCAGGCGGACCGTATGGGTACGTCGGTGACCGAAGCGCTCAACATCCTCTCCGAAGACATGCGCGAAGCAAGGTTCCGCCGCGGCGAGGCCGTGGCCCTGAAGGCGCCGATGAAGATGTTGATCCCGCTCTTGCTGTTCATCTTCCCGGTGGTCGCCATCCTCGTGGCCGGCCCTGTCTTCCTAGATTTCTTCCAGAACAATCCGCTGCAAAGTTTAGGGAAGTAAAATAGGGGACGGAGCCCTATTT
>JAYVSG010000154.1:0-2349 GCA_043775535.1 Candidatus Omnitrophota bacterium | reverse complement strand
GGCTGCTTCTCGACGGTCACGCCCATGGGTGAGACCACCGTGATCTTGCCCTGGCTTAAATGGGATTCCAGATGTTCCTTGTTCACGGAAGTGATGGTGCCCACATAGCCTAAGTCTTTCGTCGACTTCTTTTTCTTCACGAAGATGATGTTCTCCTGGCCTTTCAGGCCCGTGACATCACCCTTCAATTTCTTGATCTCAACCACGATGCGCTCATTGAGCTTTTCTAATTCTTCACCTACGATCGAGAGCGTCGCCTCGTCTGTGACACGTATCCCGTCGATGAATTCAGACTTCAGTCCCTGTTCCTTCATGCGCGCGCTGATATGCGGTCCGCCGCCGTGGACGATGATAATCCTGATGCCCACATAGCTTAAGAAAACGATGTCCCGAAGCACATTGTGGCGGATCTTATCATCATCGAGGATACTTCCCCCGTATTTGATGACAAAGATCTTATGGCGAAATTCTTGGATATACGGAATAGCCTCGATCAGGACGCCGGCTTTTTTAATGACATCTTCCACTTAATTGTACTCCCCGTTGATCTTCACATATTCATAGGAGAAATCGCACGTGTACACCGTGGCGTTGGCCTTGCCTAAATTCAATTCCACGGTGATGGCGATGTCCTTCTTATCGAACGGGCTGAACGATATCTTCATCGTGTCCTCGTTAATGCCCTTGATGCCCAAAGAACCCACGGCAGCACCGACCCTGCCCCAATTGGGATTGCTGCCGAAGGCAGCGGTCTTGACCAAGGGCGAATTGGCAATGGCCTTGGCGATCTTCTTAGCCTGGGGGTCATTGGCCGCGCCGAGCACCTTGATGGTAATGAACTTGGTGGCCCCTTCGCCGTCGAGCACGATCTTCTTGGACAGGTCGATCGAGACGAATTCGAGCGCTTCATAGAATTTCTTGAAGTCGGCATCTTCCTTGGTAATCGTCTTGTTACCTGCCGCACCATTGGCCTGCAGGGTAACCATGTCGTTGGTGCTCATGCACCCATCCACAGTAATGCTGTTGAAAGACTTGTCCGTGGCCTTGGCCAATGCGAGCTTGAGCATTTTCAGGCTGATGGCTGCATCCGTCGTGATGAAGCCAAGCATGGTCGCCATGTTAGGCTCGATCATGCCCGAACCCTTGGCGCAGGCTCCAACGGTCACCTTCTTGCCGCCGATCACAACCTCGACTGCGATCTCTTTTAATTTCAAGTCGGTCGTCATGATGGCCCGCGCGAACTTGATACCGCCTTTGTCCGACAATCCTTTGACCAAGGCAGGAGCCGCATCGACGATCTTGTTGTACGGCAATTGCTTGCCGATGATCCCCGTGGATGTAACCAGCACATCTGCGACCTTCACCTTAAGCAAGGATGCGATCAGCTCAGCAGAACCTTCCGCATACTGCAGGCCGAACGCGCCGGTGTAACAATTGGCATTTCCAGAATTGACCAGGACCGCATGGCCGACACCTTTTTTAATATGCTTCATGCTGACCAATAATGGTGCAGCTTTGATCGTATTCTTTGTAAAAACACCGACGGTCACAGCCGGGACTTGCGACACGATAAGCCCAAGATCAGGCTTACCCGAACGCTTGATGCCGGCAGACAATCCGTTGGCGATAAACCCTTTGGGGGCTGTTACCCCGCCTTTAACAACCTTCATATCAACCCCTCAATTTCATTGAAACCGAACATGATATTCATATTTTGCACGGCCTGACCGGCCGCACCCTTGACAAGATTATCGATGGCACTGGTAATGACCACCATTCTCCGGTCCGGGCTTACGGCAAATCCAAGGTCGCAGAAATTCGTATACGCCACATTCTTGATCTCAGGCTGACTGCCCAAAGGATGAACGCGCACGAAAGGCTCGATCTTGTAGAATTTCTTATACAACGTATGCAATTGATTGAGCGTGATGCCGTCCTTCAATTGCACGTAGATGGTGTCTAGAATGCCCCGCGTGATGGGCAGCAAATGTGCTACAAAATGGGCATTCACCGTCGAACCTGCCAGATTAGACAGGTACTGGTTGATCTCAGGGCTGTGCTGGTGGCTTAGCACCTTATAGGCCTTGAAATTCTCATTGACCTCGGACTGAAGAAGCCCGATCGATGCCTTGCGCCCTGCCCCGGAAACCCCGGATTTGGCATCAATGATGATGGAGGAAATGTCCTTGCGCGTGGAAACCAAGGGCGCTAACCCAAGGATCGCGGCGGTCGGATAGCACCCCGGATTGGCGATCAAATTGGCCTTCTTGATCTTGGCCCGGTGCAATTCCGGCATGCCATAGACAGCCTTGGCGATATTCTTGGCATCGGTATGCTTGTGGCCATACC
>JAYVSG010000153.1:0-3231 GCA_043775535.1 Candidatus Omnitrophota bacterium | reverse complement strand
CCGCAGAAGGCGCTTAATGCCTACCAGAACATTGTCAGCAGCGATCCGGAGTATGCGCGGGATGCATATTTGAAGATGGCGCAGTTGTACCGAAATGCGCAGGAGTACGACAAGGAAGTGGCGACGTATGAGAAGGCCTTGAAGTCCGAACAGGCCAAATCTTCTGTCGATAGCGCGGAATTGCTGTTCAATATTGCGGACACCTATGAGGTCATGTCGCGCCAGGATGAGGCGGTGGAATATTATTTGAAGGTCCCGGCGCAATACCCGACGCAGACGGCGTGGGTGGTTAAGGCGTATTTGCGTGCCGCCAAGATCTTCGAGGACCGCAAGGATTTGGAACAAGCCAAGGTTATATACCAGAAGATCATCCAATTAAGGACCGAGGAATCTAAATACGCGCAAGAGCGCCTGGATTGGATCAAAAAGAAATGAGGGAGACATGACAGTTATTGTAATGAATGCCTGGCAGATCGTCTTAAAAGGAGGGCCCATGATGTGGCCCATCCTATTGTTATCGGTCGTGGCCATGGCCATCGGCATCAACCGTTTGAGGGTATTGGGTCAGATCGAGCGCGGATCATCCGTCGAGAAAGAAAAGCTCCTGACGTCCTTGCGCCAAGGGCATTTGAAAGATACCTTGCGTGCATGTGAAGAAAGCAAGGGTCTTCTGGGGCGCATCCTCAAGGCCGGCATCATGAGATTTGGTTCTTCCAGGGACTTGATGAGGGGCGCGATGGAAGAGGTCTTTGAACTGGAAGAAGGCCGTGCCAAGGAGCACATGGGAATACTGGCCTTGATAACCAATATTGCCCCATTGCTGGGGCTTTTGGGTACGGTCAATGCCATGACCGTTGTGTTCCACGCATCGGTGGTGCGCTCCAATGTCCTTAGCCCTTTGACCGCGGGTGAACTGGCGTCGGGCATTTGGCAGGCCTTGCTGACCACGGCGGCAGGCCTGGTCGTCGGTATTTTGAGCTTTAGCATGCACGCTTTCTGTGCCATGCGCATCAACGCCATGCTGGTATATGCCAGACGTGCGATCACGGAAATGGCCAATGTCCTGGAACAATTGTCGGAATTGAAAAGGGTGCCGGGGGAACAGGGTAATGAAGACCTTTGAACGCAGCATGGAGCTGTCCCCGCCGCTGCATCCCATCCTGGGCATAGCCTTCCTTAATTTTATTTTCCTGTTCCTTTCCATGGTGGTGTTCTTTTCTTTCTTTGCTGTGCCGTCGGGGCTTGAGCTGCGTATGCCAACGATCAATTCAGGGAATGCACTGGCGGAAAGCCATGTCACCATCCGCATCACCAGCGAGAACATCCTTTATTTCAATGAACATGTGGTCACGCTCAATGACCTGAAGCGGGAATTGCCCAAGGTCTCGGCAGGAAAGGCCATTTACCTGCACGTTGACCGCCGCTCTTCCATGGGAAGGGTTGCTGATGTTTGGGACCTGTGCAAGGGCTTGGGTTCGGCCAAGGTGAGGGTGATCGCATCGCAGGAAAACTAGGGGACGCATGAAAAAGTCTTTGATCATCGCCGTATTCGTGCACATCGCGCTGTTTAGCCTGGTATGGGTTGGTTTTGCCATGCCCTTGCCGCGGGACAATGTCCAGTTCTTTTATAGCGGTTCATTCATGCCGGTGGATGAGCTTTCCGGGCAAGATGCTTCAGAAGCAAAGGAAGCGTTAAGGAAGTCCGTCAGTATCAAGACGGCGGAAGGGGCGTTCTTTACGCCGTGGGTGCAGATGCGGGAATTGAACAAGCCGAGAAAATAACATGTTCGTTTGGGATTATAGCGCCATCATCACCCTGGTCGTTTTTGTCCTTTTAGGCATTGTTTTTGCCATGTGGATGGCCTATACTTTTAATAAGGCAGTGGATGCGCCAGTACATTCCGATGAGGCTAATTTCAGGCAATGCCATTATTGCGGATATGTGTATATTGACCATTTGGTGCAAAGTCCCTGCCGTTGTCCGCGCTGCTTGAGTTATCACGATTTGTAAAGGTTGGCCTATGCCGGTGCGTTTCGATCAGAAGAATAAGAGCGGTATGGTCCTGGTCACCGTTATCATGGTTGTCCTGGTCATGTCCATATTTGCGGTCAATATATTGAGCCAGAGCCTGAACCAAAGTTCATCTGCCAAGTCGGGGGTGAATAAGATCGTGGGCACGCAATTGGCCAAAGGCGCCTTTTGGAAGGCTTTTTCCGACATGAGCACGGGCGTCGCCCCTTCTGTGCCTAACGAAACCATGAATGGCAGCACCTTCACCGTGAGCGTGGCTGCTGCGGGGGCTTCCCCGTACACGGTCAACGTCACCTATTAGTCCATTTTCTTTCCAAAAACTTCCTAAATCCGTTGACAAAGCCAGCGTCGTGATGTGTAATTAAAGCTATGGCCAGCGGGAAAAAATTAGGTTTTTTCTGGGGTGAACACAGTTTCCGCATCGTCGAGTCGGAGAATAATATCCCCGCCCGGGTCATTACCATCCCGCTATCGTCAGGGGCTGAGGGTGAAGGCGTTGGTGGGGATGATATCCGCTTGACCGCCCTTATCCAGAAAACGATCCGTGATGAACGGATCGCTGCCGGCCCTGTCAAACTTTCCATCCCTTCCGGCGACACCATTATCCGTTCTTTTGTCATCCCTGTCATGAGGCCCAATGAGGTCGGACAGGCTGTTGAATTCGAAGTAAAGAAATATATCCCCTTCAGCTTAAAAGAGCTGGCGTACTCCTACCATCCTGTCACCTTCACTGAGAACAAGGTCAAGAAGCTCCGCATTGTTTTTGTGGCGGTCCGGAAGGACCTCATTGAACGGTACACGCGCGTCTTGGAGCAGGCCGGTTTGTCGGTGGTATATAGTGAGGCTGAACCGTTGAGCCTGGTCAGGGCGTTGACTGCCAAGAAACTGATACCTCACGACCAGAAGATCGCGGTCATCCAATTGGAGTCTGAGGTGGGGCGGATCTTGTTCACGCAAGAGGGGGTGGTCCCCTTTATCCGGGAGTTCAACCTAAATGCCGCCCAGCAGGGTTTTGATGGCAGCGCCCAGGATCCCTTGGCGATCAAATCCCGTTTCATCAATGAAGTCCATAATTCCCTGGAATTCTATAGTCGCCAATATTCTCAGCAGGGTGTGAGCCAGGTCGTGGTGTTCTCATCACCATCGGAGCATGCGTACAGCCAATGGCTCCAGGAAGACCTGACAGGGATCACGGTCAA
>JAYVSG010000152.1:0-2254 GCA_043775535.1 Candidatus Omnitrophota bacterium | reverse complement strand
GCCTTCAATTGGTCGATGTTGGTGATCGCCACCCCCATCTGGATCTGCGCCATGTAATGCTCATACAAACTGCTGATCAGTTCCCCCATTCCCTTGCTGAATGACAAAAGACGAGCGCCCATCTTGGGCTTTCTGTTAAAACAAGATGCCATGTGCAGGCGTCTGGCGTCTCCGGCAAAAATACCGGTGACAAAAGGGTCAAAAAGATTCTGCGCCGCTTCCAGGCCGAAACGTCGAGAGGCATAATCATGGATACTTTGATCCTTTGAGACTTTTGAATCCCATGCCCCTTTAAGGATATGCCATTTGCCTCGGGAAGATATCAATGGTGTTTTTAAGAAGGCGACCGGATCAGCGGGGATCCGGTGCAGGACACCATTGACTTGGATATAACGACGGTACGACGTATGGTCTGCCTGGATCAGGCGGGATGTGAGCCCCAAGTCTTCGATCAATTCCAGTACGGACGGTTGGGAGGCCATGAATCCATTGGGCCCGGTCTCAAAAAGAAAGCCTTCATTGGCAAGGCTCTGGATATTGCCGCCGATATGGGCATTCTGCTCATACAGGGTCACCAACGCCTGGTCTTTAAAACGTTTTTTAAGGAAATGCAGGACGGCAAGGCCGGAGATGCCGCCGCCGATGACCGCGATCTTTTTTAGCGCCATTTGAAATTACGTACAGCCTCGACCACAGCCTTCACCTTCATGGGATCAGTGTCAGGCAGGACGCCGTGATTAAGGTTAAAGATATACTTACGGTGATTCTTCTTCGCAGCCTTCAATAAACGTGTGGTTTCGGCCAAAAAGACCTTTTCCGGCGCGTGCAGCATGGTATTGAGCAAATTGCCCTGCACACCCTTGGAGGTCTTCAATTTTGCAATGTCCACGGTCTCACAGACGGAGAGCATCTGGGCCCCACTCTTTTCCATCAGGTCGAACAAATGGGCGCAATTCTTCAGATAGTAGATGGATGGTAATTTGACGGACTTGAATATCTTCTGCACATAGGGCAGGACAAAAGCTTGATACTCTTCGCGTCTCAAAGAACCTGCCCAGGTGTCGAACAATTGAAAGACCTTGATGCCCGCCTTCTTCTGCTGGTTCAAATAAAGGATGGTATTGTCCGTCAACAAGGACATGAAGGCATGGAAAGACTTAGGATCTTCGAACATCATGCGGCTGTGCTTCGGGCACAAATAACTGAACACCGTATACGGCGAACCCGCGAAACCGATGAGCGGGATCGACGGCGGCAAGACAGAATTGACCAATTGGATGGTGCGGCTGACATGTTCAAGGCCGCTGTATTTGCCAAGACGCTTGAGATCGGCACCGCTGCGGATAGGATTGGCCGTGACCGGCCCTTTCCCGTCGATAAAATCAATGTCAAAACCCATACCTGAAGGCATGGTCATGATGTCCGCGAACAGGATGGCCGCGTCGACCCCAATGATCTCGACCGGTTGCAGGGTGATGGCACCCGCGATCTCAGGATTACGGAACAATTCCCTCAGCGGGGTCGTGGCCTTTAAGGCCTGGTATTGCGGCAGGAAGCGTCCGGCCTGACGCATGAACCATACCGGCACCTTCTTATTCTTGCCTTCAAATGCCAACAAAAGATCAGACTGTTCGGGAGAAGCGCTTGTGGCCATCTTTTTTCCTTAAATAGGCATCAAAGCCCATGCACACATTACGGATGAATATTTTACCCAAGTCGGTGACGATGATGCGGCCATGATCTTCGACTATCAAACCGTCCTCCGCGCATTGGGCCAGATGTTCTGTTTCTGCTTTGAAGTAATCGTCAAATCCCTGGCCGAACTCTACAGCAAAGGCCCCTTTGTCCAATTCAAACGAGCACATCAAACGGTTGATGACCCATTGGCGCTTGAGATCGTCCTCGCTTAACAACATACCACGTTCCGTCGGCAACGCACCTTTACCCAAAAGTGCATAATAATCCGGCAGAACCTTCACATTCTGGATATAGGCATTCTCCACAAAACCGATCGCGGAAACCCCCAGGCCGATGAATTCATCTGCCGGTTTGACCGTATACCCCATGAAATTGCGGTGCAGCGTACCTTTGTCAAAGGCCTTGGCCATCTCATCGGAAGCCAGGGCAAAATGGTCCATGGCAATGGCCTGATATCCTTGGGCGAGCAAGGCATCCCGAGACTGGATGAAAATATCCAGTTTCTCGTCCTTGACGGGTATAGCTTCTAGGTTGAATTTATTCTGCGGCTTGGACA